>NZ_JAMPKB010000008.1:0-128065 GCF_039961925.1 Trichocoleus sp. DQ-U1
TTTTCAGGACGTTATCGCAATCGCAGGCAGAGATTTGGTTTGCGCTTAAACCTAATTGCTGGCTTGCTGAACTACGAACTGGCACATGCCTCCTGATTCATGCAGGAGGTCTATTACGTCAAGATAAACCGAGCTGAGTGAAAGCAGAAGTGACGCCGCAACACTTGCTGCTGAACACCAGTGCTTATGAGAAAATTGGCACTCTGGCGCAGATGAATCCGCCATTGCGATCGCCCCACGACAACGAAGTTCTTTGGCAAGCGCTACTCGATGCTGACTTCAGCCATGCAGGGACGCTGTAGTGTTTCCCAAGTTGCCAACTGGATGTCTGCGGCTGTCGCTAAGGCGTATCAGATTCCCAAAAAAAGTGCGATCGCTCCCGGTTATGATGCCGATTGAGTTCTGGTAGATTTGGACAATTATCGTCCAGTATTGCGCGAAGAATTGCTAACCAAATGCGGCTGGAGTCCCTTTGAAGGCTTGAATTTGACGGGATGGCCTGTTCATCACCATTGTTGGCGGTCAGGTTGTTTATGAGCGGGGGAAGCTGAATCTAGAAGTGCGGGGTGAAGCCTTGACATTTAACGAATAATTAAACGCTCTCGGTACGCCAAGGTAAGCGCAAAGGTACGCAAAGGAAAGACGCGATAAATCAGTGTCTAAACGAGAGCGAACCTTTGTGTTTAAAATTTTATTGACTTAAAATCAAACTCACCCGCTGGAATCAGGTTGGCTTGGCGACCATTATTCGCACAGTAGGTTAGATGGACGCTTAAAAAGCTGGGCGGCTGATATGGCAACCGTTCTGCCCACTCTATCGCCACAATTCCCAGGGGCACCTCGAATCCTTCCCAGTAGGTTTCTAAATTCAACGCTTCGACTTCTTCTGGCTGCAAGCGGTATAAATCCAGATGATACAGGGGGAGGCGTCCTTGTGCGTACTCGTTAATCAGAGTGAAGGTGGGACTCACAATCGGCTCGGTAATGCCCAAACCCTCGCCAATGCCTTGCACCAGCGTGGTTTTGCCAGCGCCCAAGTCGCCTTCTAATAAAAGTACATTACCGGCGGGGAGGGATTGACCGAGTGCAATCCCTAGCGATCGCGTCGCCGCCGCATCGGCAAGAGAAATGACAATTAACTCCAAATTACTCAAAACTCAAAATTTAAAACGCTTAAAAGTACACTACCAGCGCGGAGGGATTGACTGAGAGCAATCCTAAGCGATCGCGTCGCCCCGGCATCGGCAAGAAAAATGACAATTGACTCCAAATTACTCAAAACTCAAAACTCTACTGCCTGGGCGCGACTATACCACCTCAGCAACACCCGTGCCAGCCGCTCAGGATTGTGGCGTACATAACCCGTCTCTGGGTCTTCATCCATCACGTTGGTTAAAACAATGCGACGCCCCAGCAGCCCAATGGCTTCTCGATCTAGAAAAACCGGATGGGAACTTTCTTGAGCATAGCGAATCAGGGCATTCGCACTTGGAACTTTCCGCTGCACCAAGACGGCGTTAAATAGCGGTCGTCCGCAGGCGGCGTCAATGGCGCGAATGTGGTCTGCAACCGTGTAACCTTGGGTTTCTCCCGGTTGGGTCATGATGTTACAGACGTAGATGCGGGGAACCTGCTTTTGGGCGATCGCTTCGGCAATCTCTGGCACCAATAAATTGGGAATCACGCTTGTATAAAGGCTTCCAGGGCCGATGATAATGTAATCGGCTTCCTCAATTGCCTGTAAAGCTTTAGGCAAAGCGGGGGGGTTGCTAGGAATGCAACCAATTTTCTTAATCTGACCATTGGCTTCTGTAATGCTCGATTCCCCCTCAATGGTGCGTCCATCCTCTAACTCAGCCCAGAGGCGAACATCGCACAACGTTGCCGGTAGCACCCGCCCTCGCACAGCTAAAACTTGAGAACTGGCAGCGATCGCTTGCTCCAAATCTCCGGTAATATCGCTCATTGCCGTCAGGAATAGGTTGCCAAAACTATGACCGTTCAGACCATCCCCAGCCTTAAAGCGATATTGAAACAATTCGGTCAATAACTTTTCTTGGTCTGCCAATGCCGCGATACAGTTGCGAATGTCTCCCGGCGGTAGGACGCCTATTTCTCGCCGCAGACGACCAGAGGAGCCGCCATCATCTGCCACCGTTACAATCGCCGTAATGTGGGCGGTGTATTCCTTCAATCCTCTGAGCAAAGTAGAAAGCCCGGTGCCACCGCCGATTGCCACGATTTTTGGCCCCCGGTTAAGTTTGCGATGCGCCAACAGCACATCAATCAGTTCTTCATCCTGGGAAGGCTTCAGTACCTCGGTAATCGCTCCCATCGAGCGGGTTTGTCCTAAAAAAATAAAAAATAAACCCAAGCCAATCGCGATTGGACCGGACACATAATTGGGAATAATCGTGGTAATCGCTTCCAGAATGTTCCCAATGAACTGAATCAATAAGAAAATTGGGGTCAGTTTCACCCAAATCGCCAAACCTAGGCTGGTTAGCAGCACGCCTCCCACACTGATCAGCAACCAGCGTTTTACCAATAGTCCGGGCGCTAACCACTTAAACCAGCTATTGACTCGTTGGGGCGTCCTAGGCTTAAAACTCCAGACCATATGCGAATCTTGTTTGAGCGTGCGTAAGGCTTGTTTGAAAATAACGTTTGACATTGCGGATTCCTAGGGGACACAAAGGCAAGACTCGACTTTAACGTTGCTTGGCGAATCCACTCAAGTAGGCGCGATTGATGAATCGTCTCTACGGATTGATTGGACTAGCACGGGGAAGGCAGAAGTTGCTACCCACTGAGCAACACTAAGGCTGTGCCCATCAGAATACATTTTCACTAAGCCACTCAGATGTGACATACGAAACTAAGAAACAGAGGAGGGGATTTTTCAACTCAGCTTATGATAGGTTGCGATGGTTTGCTGCTTGGATCAGGAATCAAGATGTTACGACTCAGTGATTAGACCCGCTTGTTGCTTCTAAGCGTTCAATTAACCGATTGCAGTTCCCCCTTGAGTGAATCCCCAAAGCTAGGCTAGATGGAAAAGCGTATTTTAGGATTAGACCCCGGACTTGCCAGATTAGGATTTGGGACAATTGTCTGCCAAAAGGTAGATTATGCCGCAGCGGCAGGTGGCGATCGCGCGAAGCGCCAAGTAGAAACTGCGTCTGAGGTGGTAAGTTTACTAGATTTTGGCGTGATTCAGACCTCGGCAAAGACGGAGATGGGGGAGCGACTCCGCACGATTTACGACGATTTGCACACGCTGATGGAGCAGTGTCAACCCCATCTGGTGGCAATCGAGAAATTGTTTTTTTATCGGATGGGAAACACGATTGTGGTGGCTCAAGCACGGGGGGTGCTGATGTTGGTGTTGGCACAGCACGGGGTTCCGTTTGTTGAGTTTACGCCTGCCCAAATTAAACAAGCGCTGACTGGCATGGGAAATGCGGATAAGTCCGAAGTGCAGCAAGCCGTGGCGCGGGAGTTAAATTTGGGCTACATTCCCAAGCCGGATGATGCCGCCGATGCCCTTGCTGTAGCGTTAACGGCGTGGTTTCAGGAGTAAAGGCGATCGCTTTCTGGAGACTGAGTGCGGTGAAGCCCAAAGAGCGATCGCTCTTACTCTTGACATTTCTGCCTTCTTTCCGATGATTTGGATTAATCTTTACTTGTATGCTATTTGACGAGGAGACTTCTAAAAGATTGACGATCCTGATGTTCGGTAGCGTCAAAGCTGAATAAAGATGCTGGGCAACTGAAGCCGAGCCATCTTCAGAAACTTGGTTCTACCGTCAATCGGTTTTTCTTTGCTGAAGTCTCTAACAAAAACTTTTTGGTGAGATGAGGAGTTGACCGTATGAAAAAGATGAGTCGCTGGGGCAAGCCTATCGCTCTCTTTAGTTTAGGCTTGAGCGTCGTGGGAAGTCTGAATTTTCCCACTCCTGCCATTAGCACAACCACAACTGCTAACACGATTGCACAATCAGAACAGAACTCAGTTCAACCTGGGGGCAGCTTTGAAATAGCGCAAAGTCTGGTAGGACAATGCCGCGCTACGAAAGCGCGGATTTTTGTCTATACGCAGCGATCGCTCTCCAGCCAAACAATTAGAACGCTCGCTGCTGGCGAACAAGTTACCCTTGCAGACAATGGCAGCGCTGGTTTTATCGCCATCAGTGCCCCTGTAACCGGGTATGTCCAAGCAAGAGACCTTACAACCTGCTCTGGAGTCAATCCTACCCCTAGACCTACTCCCAGCCCTACCCCGACTCCCAACCCAACTCCCAGCCCGAATCCCAGACCGAATCCTACAACTAGCCTTTGCCGCGTCATTACCTACAAGGGCGCTGAAGGGATGGCTATTCGTACCGCACCCGGCAAAAACGGTACTAGAGTTGGCGGAGTTAAGTTTGGAGATAGAGTCACCCTCAGAACCAGTCCTCCAGCATTCACCTTCGACGCCGAACGCCGTGCCTGGGTTCAGATTACAGCCCCTGTTGCCGGATGGATTTCTTACGGGTTTCCCAGTTCAAACTCGACCAATCTCGGCACTTGTCGCTAGGCTTATCGTCTATTAAGCTAAAGCCATAAAAGCAAAATCACCCCATTTGAATTGCCAAAATTCGGAAATGGGGTGATTTTCTATTAAGCGTGAATTCAATTTTACGATTCAGTTTTAATGAGGGAATCAACCTCGATTAATTGAGCATTAAACAATTAGCTATTGGCTCACAGAGAAGTCTGATAGTAATTTTAGGGATTCAGACAAAATTTATACTACTCTACTTGCCGAACTGACATCCGGTGCAGCGGCAGAGTCAGGACAGAAGTAAAGGTCAACAAGTAAGAAAAAGCAGCCGTTAACTTTAAACTCATCAACAAAATCTCCCACTCAGGGTGGCTAAACTTCAGGATACCTACAACAACGCAGTAAACTATCCAGTAAGTAAAGCTCATTGTCAATAGCATTTCCTCCGTTTCTTCAAGCTCATCCACCTGAGTTTGTTTGTCAACGGATAGTAAGAAAAGTCCAGCAATACTACCCACAAAAGAAACAAAAAGTAAATATTCGTGCCAGTTCAGATTTGGCATTAGCCTATCCCCTTTATCCCCAAATTATGAATTGGGGATCAGTCTAAAGGATAATTTTCCTGGGATAAAGCAATAGTTACAAACTGCAATCTAAAGCCCTTGAAAGTCTAAAGTTTTGTAAAAAGTATCGGTCAAGGGCATTCTTTTCTGAACCAGCAGAAGGCGACTTAACACCCCTCTGGCTGGGTTTCACAGGCACCGATACTCACCCAACTGCTAGAACCATCTGCCCAATGTTCCTTTTTCCAGATGGGGGCATTGTGCTTTAGGGTATCAATTGCATATTGGCAGGCTTCAAAAGCTTCTGAGCGGTGAGGACACCCAACCGCAACCAACACGCTGATTTCGCCAATCTGCAAGCGTCCGATGCGATGGTGAATCACTACTCGATTGACATCCTGCCAGGTTTGGCGGATATTGGCAGCAATTTGACTAAATATGTGCAAAGCCATCGGTTCGTAGGCTTGATACTCCAAAGCAACCACCGGCTTCCCATCAGTTTGATTGCGTACCATTCCACTCATGACTACCACGGCTCCGTTGGCAGGATCGTCCGCTAGTGAGTAGACTTCCTCCATTGATAAGGGAGCGAAGCTAATCGTAAAACTATCTTTCGCGGAGGGTTGATTGGGAAGGTTTAGGAGAGTGGTGACGCCATTCATCACGTTGAAATCCTGAGAAAGGAACTGGATCTATTTTGATCGATCCAGCACCCGCATTACCCTAAGCGATCGCTCCTTGCACTTGTTGTTTCAGATTGTGTTGTTCCAGATTTTGTCGATCTACCCCAAGATTTTGCAGAACCCTGGCTGCTAAACCTTGCCACCGCCCATCAGATATAGAAGCGCCATACGGACAGCCACGCCGCTAGTCACTTGCTGAGAGATTAAGCTGAACTGGGGGTCGTCCATCAAGTCAGAGCTAATTTCTACGCCTCGGTTGACGGGTCCTGGGTGCAGTACCTTAACGTCAGGTTTGCAGAGTTTCAGGCGATCGCGTGTTATCCCATACCGCTGATGGTACTCTCGCAAACTCGGCAGCAAATGCTGCGTCATCCGTTCCTTTTGCAGCCGCAACGTCATCACAAAATCAGCATTTTGTAAAGCGGGTTCCAAATCCCAGTGGAGAAAAAGCTTGCGGTTGAAAATGGGAGATTGGTCATCAGTGATTGGTAACGGGTGATTGGCTCCCTGGCTCCCCTCTTGAGTGCCATAGGTGGCAAACCACTGAGGGAGAAGCGTGGGGGGACCCGCTAAGTGAACCTCTGCACCCGTTGCCGTTAAACTCCAAATATTCGACCGAGCGACCCGCGAGTGGAGAATGTCGCCGACAATGGCAATTTTTTTATCTTTGAGCAGTTCAAGTCGCGGGTGATCTGGGTCTAACAGGGTACAGATGGTGAAAAGATCCAGCAATGCTTGGGATGGGTGTTCGTGCTGACCATCCCCGGCATTGAGGACGCCCACCTTTGAACCTAAGCGATCCATTTCGGCAGCGATCGCTTGCGGCACCCCCGCCTCCCGATGACGAACCACCATCATGTCCGCACCCATCGCTAAATAGGTTTTCGCCGTATCTAAAATGGTCTCTCCTTTCGTTAGAGAAGATGTTGCCGCAGCAAAGTTCAGCGTATCGGCAGAGAGACGCTTTGCCGCTAGTTCAAAACTGCTGCGGGTGCGGGTAGAGGATTCAAAAAATAGATTTGCTACCACCTGACCTTGTAACGTTGGCACTTTCTTCGTGCGTCGCGACAGTACCTCTCGGAAACTGGCGGCAGTTTGCAACACAGTATTGTATTCAATTGGGGTGAAATCAGCTAAGGAAAGAACGTGGTGACGAGTCCAGGTAGTGGTAGCCATTAGGTGTGGTCAGTAGCAACGAACAACGAACAGAAGACAACTGACTGCTCATCTAGATACTACATTCAAAGCCGCTGAGATTAGCGTCAGGAAAGTCAAGAACCCCAATGCATCTAGCGTCGTAGTCAGCAGCGGACCGCTAATGAGTGCTGGATCTAAGTTCAACCGTTTGATACCCATTGGCAGCAAAGTCCCTAGGGTGGCAGCCATCAAGACATTGATAGCCATCACCAGTCCTGCAACCAACCCCACCCATCGCTCATTGGCAGGAGACCAAATCAAAGAAAGGGCACCCAAGGCAACCCCCAGTGACAAGGCTGTACCCAAGCCAGCGAGAATTTCCTTACGGAGAAGTTTCAGCGTATCCTGTGGTGTTATTTCACCTACACCTAGTCCGCGCACAGTCACCGATAAGACCTGAAAGCCGACATTGCCACTACTATTGGCTAAAATTGGCATGATGATTGCCAAAACGGGCACTGATGAAATCGTTCCCTGAAAAGGCGCGATCGCATTGGCGGCTCCGACATAGAGAATAATATTCCCTAACAGCCAAGGCAGACGCTTACGAAGCGTCACCAAAGGAGGCGACAAGGCGGCTTCATCACCGCCACTGACTCCCGCCAGTTTCTGAATGTCTTGTGTGGCTTCCTCTTCTAGAATGTCTACCACGTCATCAATGGTGACAATCCCCACTAACCTATCTTCGCGGTCAACCACAGGCACGGCGATCAAGTCATAGCGCTTCATTAGTTGCGCGACTTCTTCTTGGGGCGTTTCTGTGTAAGTTTTGACAACGCGATCGCTCGCAATATCCCCAATCAGGGCATTGGGAAGCGAAAACAACAGTTGCCGCAACGATACAACCCGAACGAGCTTGCGGTTGTCGTCGGTGACGTAGGCGTAGTAAATTGTTTCCTTATCTTCGTCACTGACACGGATTTTGCTCAAGGCTTCTCCGACCGTTAAGCCTTCGCGCAGCCGTACATATTCCGTCGTCATTACCCGACCCGCCGTGCCTTCGGGATAGCCCAAAATCCTGGCAGTTGCCTGCCGTTCTTCAAGGCTGAGTTGCTGCAACAGCCGCTTCACAATGCCTGCGGGTAGCTCGTCAAACAGTTCCGCCCGGTCATCCGGTCGCATCGCCTCTACAATCTGACACACCTGGTTATCGTGCAGCGAACCAATTAGTTCTTCTTGCACTTCCGGAGGCAGATATTCAAAGACATCAATGGCTTGAGCTTTATTAAGCAAGCGAAACGCGATCGCTCGCTTGGATGGGGGCAGTTCGGCAATGTAATCCCCTACATCAACCGCCGGTAAGCGATTTAGCTCAGACTTAAGCTGATTTAAGTCAGCAATATCCGACAGTGCAACACGTCCTTCCTGAGTGAGCATAGAAACCTCCTAGTCTCCCCCCGCGCTGGGAGAGACTGACCCGCCCAGGCGCTAGAGGAGCTTACTACTGTCACCTAATGGACTTCGGTCCATAAATTCCGCAGAAATCTACACTGATATTGCTCAGCAGTATCAGTAAAACTATGCTATCCCCTCAAGGTGCCATTTACCATTGGGGGCTATCAAAAAATCTATCTAAAGACAGATTTCAAAAGCGATGAGCCGTACAAAAAATTATTGGATTCCCTTATTAACTGGAGCGATTGTCGCTAGTCTAAGTAGTTGCGCTTCTTTACCGACAAACAGCGAAAGAGACAAAGCTGGCTTACCTCCCGCTCATGCTATTGAAGCCAGCAAAACTACGACGAAAGCGTCAGATGCCAGCCAATTGTTGACGGGTGCGATTAGCCAAGCAACAACAACCGCCCCCTCAAAAAACAATGTCACCGTCACCATCTATCAACCCGATACTCAGTGTGAAGCGCTAGTACCGGAAAAAGTAGACGTTTCAGCGGTTGAAAGCGTCCAAGCAGCGGTAGGCAAAGTTCTGGAGGAGCGGGACACAGCCGACTTTAATTTAGCTGGGTATCGTGTCAGCGTGAATCCCAGCAATCGAGTTGCCACGGTTGATTTGCGAATTGCACCCGGTTCCCAGCGGAAATTTGTCTCCCTTTCGAGCTGCGAACAATTTGCTCTGTTCGGTAGCCTCAGAAAAACCCTCACTGCAAATTCTCAATGGAAGATCAAAGATGTCCGCTTCACAGAGCAGGGCCAAGACATCTCCCTTTAAAGTTTCGATTAAAGTTTGGAGACAGCAGCACAACCGCGTAGATACCACCGCCACGGCAAATCGATTCCCTGTGATAAACCAATCCGAGTTGTTTGGACAAGTTCCGGCATAAATTGTGACTGACGATGCTCTAGCCACAGGGGTTGACCGGGTTGTAAAACTTGTGCATTTAATGTGCTGTCAATTTGTAAGGCGCGGCAGAGTTTACCTGGCCCCGCGGCGATTCGATGGGGTTTCGAGCGATCGCTCTCTTTGATCCAGGACGGTATAGACTCTAGTTGCACAGCCCGAATCAAAACAGCACTGGGAATGCTGTCCTGGTCTGTGACCACGTTCAGGCAGTAGTAAATTCCGTAAATTAAATAAACATAAGTTCTCCCGGCTGGCCCGAACATCACCCAGTTGCGCTCGGTTCGTCGCCGATAGGCATGGCAAGCCGGATCTTCAGGGCCATAGGCTTCCGTTTCCACGATTAGCCCTCGGATGATTTCTCCATCAGGCATCTGTCGCACCAACGTGCAGCCCACCAAATCAGGTGCAACTTCAGCGGATGGGCGATCTAGCCAAGAAACTTCTACAATTTGGGTATTTTTAATCAGATTCATCGTTAAATATACTTAAGATATACCAAACCACCCCGTTCAATTCATAAAAACTCATGGATGTCAAGCTAGTTTTAGCAGCCTTAACACTTGTTTTTACCGTATCGTGCCTATTTTTTGGCACTAAAAATGGATTTTACGATTCAGACAACTATCACGGAAACGGTTCTGCTCACTAAGATCGCTGTTAGCCAGTCAATTTTGGATTTTAGAGTTTGCGGAGGTCGGAGTTTCTAAGCCTCCGATGATTTTGGATTGAATCTAAAATCCAAAATCTAAAATTGAAAATCGAATGATGAGTCAACCCCCCCCGGTATCCTCTCACGGCTATGACGATCTAGCCTATTTTCCCTATGGCGTCGGTCATGGTGACGAAGGCGTCTGCTTGCTGGTACGGATGGGGCCACACCGCATTCTCCTAGACTGTGGTTTGGCGGACATTTCCTCGCTCAAAGGTGAGGGAATTCCTCCAGCAGATTTAGTGCTGTGCAGCCATGCCCATCCGGATCACGCTAGGGGATTGCTGGCGCTGCATGAAAGCTTCCCCCAGTTGCCAGTCTATGCAAGTGAATTGACAACCCAGCTGCTGCCACTGAATTGGCCTGAGATAGCTCCGCAGAATCTCCCGCAATTGTGTCAGGCATTGCCGATGCGATCGCCTGTCGAATTCAAAGAGGGATTGAGTGCGGAATTATTCCCAGCCGGACATTTACCAGGCGCATCTGCAATCTTGCTGACCTACACGAGTCGCCACCGCTCTTACACCCTACTTTACACAGGTGATTTTTTCCTTTCAAACTCGCGCCTGGTAGAGGGGTTGCCGCTAGAAGCATTGCGAGGCTTAGAGCCAGATGTGCTAATCGTGGAAGGCAGTTACGGCACAGCGCGTCATCCCCACCGGCGGAACCAAGAGAATCAGCTGGCAGAGCGAATTAATCAAGCGATCGCTCAAGCGAATTCTGTCTTGATGCCCGTGCCGACTTTGGGACTAGGGCAAGAACTCTTGATGCTCTTGCGGAGTCACCACTTATTCACGGGTCGCAACCTCGATATCTGGGTAGATGGTAACGTGGCGGCTGGCTGCGATGCCTATTTGGATATTCTCACCAACCTCCCAGCCTCTGTGCAAAATTTTGCCCGTCATCAATCCCTATTTTGGGATGAACGGGTGCGTCCCAGAGTGCGTCGGTTGCTTCCAGAACAACGTCCCTCTGTCGGTCAGTCTCCATGCATTATCCTGACTGAGGAAAACCACGATCTTAGAGAATACTGTCAACCAGGCACCGGGCCGTGGGTGTTATTACTGCCCCAGCAACCCAGGTTCTCCCAAGAGCCTAGTTACTCATCGTTGACGATACAAAACTATTTGCTTGCCCAGCATTCTGATGGGCTGGGAACCACCCAGCTGATTCACAATATCCGTCCTCAGCACGTAATTTTTGTTCATGCCTCTCCCACCTACCTGGCTGATTTAACCGGGTTGGAGGAGTTGCACAACCGTTACCACTTGCATTCTCCACCGGCTGGGACGCTGGTAGAACTCCCGATTGGCGAGACGTTTGTGCAACCGGCGGCACCCGAAACCAGTTACGAAGGGGAGCTGACGGAACTGGGAACAGTCGTTACCATCACCCTACCGGAGGCGATCGCTGCCGATCCCCGTTGGCAACACTTTGCTGATACTGGTTTAGTGGAAGCCCGGTGGCAGGGTGAGGAACTGGTATTGCGCGGATTATCCCAACGAGAACTTTTAAGCCAAAGCAGCGACGCCAGAGTCCCCATGAATGTTGAGTGCTGCGGCAACTGCCTACACCAACGGGGGCAGCGCTGTTGGAATCAGGACTCGCCCCTGTATGGATTTAAGGTGACACCTGAAGGATACTGTCCAGTTTTTGAACCGGCGCATCCGCCTCCAACCCCTTCAGATGACGACCTAGAAAGCCTCGAAGATTGAAAAAGATAAGAAATCAAATCAAAAATTAAAAATGAAGCATCCCCCATTTCTAATTTTTGATTTTGCATTTTTAATTCCTCAGTCTGGATTCGAGTCGGGGAAACGCGGACGAATTTGTTCGGCTTCCGGACAATCGTCAGAGACAAGTGGTTCAGCATTGCCTCTGGGCACTGAAGCCAGCTTTTGTGTCACAGCACCAATGCTTTCGAGGCGAACCATTTCTTCCCAAGAACAAGCTTCATCTTCTTCTTCGGTTTCATAGCGGAGCGTGACTAAATCTCCTTCAATGTCAACGATGCGAGCGCGTTCGATCCAGCGTTGTTGGTCCCGCAAGAAAATACAGACCTCACGACCATCGCAACAGAGTTGATAAATCTTGCGGTGTAGCATGGGTTGCTTCTCCTGAGCAGATAAGTTGTGCAATTCTTCATGGAGCCTGCATACCTTTTTTTAGGTATCCAGCCTCTCTCAAACGTAATCGGGGTTGAATCCTGCCATTCTCCCAGGCTCCTGTCCTTATCTTTACCTATTTTTCCCAAAAGCCTGGAATGTGGGATTTGGGTTGGGTTTCTTAGGGGCGCAAGGCTTTGCATCCCTAAAGCCTGGGAATGCCGATTTTGGATAGGCAAGGAAGCCTCTTGGTCAGCCCCATGCCAATTTTTGGAAAGATGTGGAAATCGAGGGTAGGGACAAGGGTTCAAAGTGAGCGTTCTAGATGATATTGCCGATTTAATTTCAAAGTTTAGCTTGAATCCTGCGGCATTTAAGATAGGGATTGTAGGATACTCCCTCTGGTAGAATGCGCGCACTCCAATCCTCATTCAGGGTTTTTACCACTAAGGGAAACTTGAATCAAGGCAGCTACGAGTATCAATGAGTCTTTTGAGATGAGTAATGGAAAGGCAACTGGTGACAAAAAGCCTTGACTGGCAACCAGTCCAACCTTGTAGCAGTCAATTCAGTCATCCTAACTCTCGCTTTGTTTAGGAAGCGCACCTAGCTGAGATTGGTAGTTCTTATTAATCATTCTAATAATTCTTGGCCCAGGTCGGCAGCGAATAAATAAAAATTCTACTGATATCAAAGTTTTTCTATCGTTTTGGCAGCCGTGCCGCGATCACGATGCCTTGTAGTTATCAAAGAACGGTTTCAGGGCTTGTATCCGAGGCGATATCAGCGCTACGCTCTGCCGTGCTTCTCTTTGAATCTTACCGGCATTCAATGCCTGGTGTAAGGTGTCAAGAGCTTCTAAATCCGCCGATTGGTAGCCTTTCATCACTAACACTTGGCGAATCAGACCTTCAGAAGCGACGCTGAGGCAACCTGTTTGGAAAGCTGACTTTACAAGTGTGCGAATCATGGCGACCTGTTTATCCTTGATTTGCTGAGATATCTATCTTTGAGTATGAAATACTTTCCAAGATTAGGAATTGATGGTAATCCGCCATTTTTTGTGATTTTAGACCGTATTTTTAGGTGATCGAGGTCACAAATGGCAAAACCAAGCGGATGCTTGACAAAAGAAGAGTTTACTGCGGTTGCTTCTCTACTGAGCAAGCTGTCGATTTAATCCTATAGATAGATTGACCGTATAAAACAGCTTAGTGCAGCGACTGTTAAGGATGTGTAAAGTAGATATGGGAATTTCAAGAAATGTTTGTTAAAGTTTGAGACAATCAGCAAATCCTCAATAGAAACGGAAAAAGACGGGTGTACGCGATCGCCACTAAGCAGCAGCTCTACAAAACCTACATCCTCTCAGACCAAGCCGCTCAGTCCCATCTAGAGGTCGTTCCAGAGCGAGGCGGTATCGTTACTAGCCTACGCATCCAAGGACAAGAAATCCTCTACCTAGATGCAGAGCGGTTTGCCAATCCAGACTTGAGCGTTAGAGGTGGGATTCCGATTCTGTTTCCCATCTGCGGCAACTTACCCGAAAGTCAATACACCTATCAAGGTCAGCCCTACACCCTCAAGCAACACGGCTTTGCCCGCGATATGCCTTGGGAAGTCACCGACCAAGTGACTCAAGACCTAGTGAGCCTTACCCTTGTCCTTAACAGCAACGACCAGACACGTGCCGTTTACCCGTTTGACTTTCAACTCGCCTTCACTTACCGTCTGTTGGGTAACACGTTAGAGATTCGGCAGCGCTACACCAATCACTCAGCCGAGCCGATGCCCTTCTCCACGGGTCTGCATCCTTACTTCTGGACACCCGAAAAAACCGGAATCAAGTTTGGAATTCCCGCCGCCGAATACCAAGATCAGCGCACCCGCCAAACCCATCCCTTCACGGGTGCCTTTGACTTTAACCAAGATGAAATTGATGTCGCCTTTAAGCAGTTGAGCGGTCAAGAAGCCACTGCCTCCGACGCCAGCCGACAGTTGCAGCTCACCCTTAGTTGGGACAACCCTTATTCCACCTTTGTCTTCTGGACGGTCAAAGGCAAAGACTTTTACTGCATGGAGCCTTGGAGTGCCCCTCGCAATGCTCTGAATACCGGAGAGCAGCTACTGCGTCTAGAACCGGGAGGCAGTTTGGAGACATCAGTTCGTTTGACCGTAACTTTTTTATAAAAAAGTTTTTTTTCAAAACCCCTTTCCTAATTCCAGTAATCTGTGTTACCGTTGTAAACGTTGTCTAAACAACTGAAGTTTTCGGGTCGCTAACTCAACGGTAGAGTACTCGGCTTTTAACCGAATAGTTCCGGGTTCGAATCCCGGGCGACCCATAAAAAAATACTCAAAAAAATACCTAAAGAAAATTAAGGCGAGAAGCGCTCTGGCAAACGATTAGTTTTCTCATTTCCTAGCTGGAACCAGGAGAATCTACGTTATTGAGAGTACAGCCTTCTAGAGAAAGCATTCCCAGACATAAATTGGAAACGAGAGCAAAACCAAAACCCTGTTAGAAAGCCTAATGCTCTTGCTAAACCTCCACCATCAGGCAATCTTATAAATGCAGTATTGGCTGCTTATCTCGGAATTATCAAGATAATTCCCTAGAGACTGGTAAACTATCTTAAGATTATTGTAATAATTTCGCTGTCCAGAACAAAGTAACTGACGACGAGTCAATAGGAGGACTATTTATGGCGCTCGTACCCATGCGGCTGATGTTGGATCACGCAGCTGAGAATGATTATGGAATCCCAGCTTATAACGTTAACAACATGGAGCAGATCCAGGCCATCATGCAGGCTGCTCATGAGGCAAATAGCCCCGTGATTCTGCAAGCTTCTCGTGGCGCTCGGAACTATGCAGGAGAATATTTCCTACGCCATCTGATTCTGGCGGCAGTTGAAACTTACCCTCATCTCCCAATTGCCATGCACCAGGATCATGGTAATGCCCCAAGCACTTGCTACTCTGCCATGCGCCACGGTTTCACCAGCGTCATGATGGATGGCTCGTTAGAGGCAGATGCTAAGACTCCAGCCAGCTTCGAGTACAACGTGGAAGTCACCCGCAAGGTGGTGGAAGTCGCTCACTCAATTGGCGTCAGCGTAGAAGGCGAACTGGGTTGCTTGGGTTCTCTAGAAACAGGCATGGGTGATAAGGAAGACGGTCACGGTGCCGAAGGAGTTCTCTCTCACGACCAGCTGTTGACCGACCCAGACGAAGCAGTTGCCTTCGTAGAACAAACCGGCGTGGATGCTTTGGCAGTTGCGATTGGCACCAGCCACGGCGCTTACAAGTTCACCCGCAAGCCGACTGGCGAAATTCTGGCTATCAGCCGGATTGAAGAAATTCACAGCCGTCTGCCGAACACCCACCTCGTGATGCACGGTTCCTCCTCTGTGCCCGAAGATTTACTTGCCCTGATTAACCAATACGGCGGTACAATCCCGGAAACCTACGGCGTACCCGTTGAAGAAATTCAAAAAGGCATTAAGAGCGGTGTCCGTAAGGTGAATATTGACACGGATAACCGTCTGGCGATTACCGCTGCGGTGCGCGAAGCCTTGGCTAGCAATACTAAGGAATTTGACCCCCGCCACTTCCTCAAGCCTTCCATCAAGTATATGCAGAAGGTTTGTAGCGATCGCTATCACCAGTTCGGTGCTGCTGGTCAAGGTACCAAGATTAAGCAGATGACTTTGGATGAGTTTGCTGCTAAGTATGCCAAAGGCGAGTTGAATGCTGTTACCAAGAAGACTGTAACTGTCTAAGAAAAGTTTAGGTTTTGGATAAATCTAGTATCTAAAATTTGAAATTTTTCTTGTCGGGTGGCTTCCAAGCCACCCGTTTTTTTGTGTGTAAGAAGAGTTTTTTGGCAAACTTTCAGGAACAGGGAATAGCTGCTTTGTATAAATGCATAGCGTTGCTTTTTAAGAGTTTGTCAATCTTATGGCTAACAATAAATTTAAACCTTCTCCCGATTTAGGTAAGCCCGCCAGACGGGATGGTAGCGCCCCGAAAGTCACTGGCAATCCAAAGAGTACTCCTCCCAAGCGCAAGAATACTGGTAAGTAAGGTGCCCGATGCGGCTTCTTTGCCGTTCGGTAATACCGGCGGTTGGCGCAATGTCTAACAAGAGGGCTTCTTTTATACATTTCTGGATTTTAGATTTGGAATTTTTGATTAGAAAACCAAAGCTAAAACAAGATTGAAAGATTCTAAATCTTTCAATCTGAAAAATGGTATTAGTTTGCGCCATCGCCGGTCTATTTTTTTCCCAAAAGGCTCAGATAAAAACCCGATGTTGCAGGGAGGGCATTTGGCGGCGGATTTGTTCTAGGCGAGAGGGGTTGATTTCTGCGATCGCTACTCCCGGCGTATCTCCGGCATCCGCTAAAATAACGCCCCAAGGGTCAATAATCATCGCGTGTCCGTGAGTGTGACGCAGGGCGTAATGCTGCCCAGTCTGAGCCGGTGCTATCACATAGCAGGTGTTTTCGATCGCTCTGGCTTGTAGTAAGATTTGCCAGTGATCTTTGCCAGTGTAGGCGGTGAAAGCAGCGGGGACAAATAAAATGTCGGCTCCCATCTGCGCTAAGTGCCGATACAGTTCCGGGAATCGGACATCGTAGCACACCGAGAGTCCTAAACTGCCCAAGTGCTTGGAGGGATAAACGGGTGGTAGCCGCATCCCAGCCATGACAGTGCTAGATTCTCGATAGGTATTGCCGTCGGGCAAATTGACATCAAATAAATGTACTTTTTGGTAGCAGGCGAGTTCTTCCCCTGAAGGATCGATGAGCAAAGCGGTGTTGTAGACTTTGTTGGTGTCAACGGGAACTGGAAACCCGCCACCCAAGATGGTGACTTGGAAGCGCTGAGCCATTGTTCTGAGGAATTTTTCGCTCTGGGTAGCGATCGCCTCCGATTGGGCTATCTTCTGCTTTTCTTCTCCTAAAAATGAGAAGTTTTCTGGCAAGCCTACTAACTCAGCACCCTGACGCACAGCAAGCTCGATGAGTTCTTCTGCCTGAACCAGATTTTTTTCCACATCTGGCAGGCTTGTCATTTGTATGGCGGCGGCGAGATAGGGCTTCATTATCACTCTCGTAATTTCATCTAAATCAGTCTAAATGCTGGTGAAGCTGAGAACATCAGAATATATATTATTCCTTTGTTGTGTGTCTAGGCATTGATGAAGGGTTGGTTCGAGCAATCCTGTGGATTATACCGAAGGTACTTATTTAGAGAGATATTTACTCAGCTAAGTAGGAATGCGGACACAAATCATCCGGATGCGCGTCTTCAGTGACAAAGATGCTGTTTTGAAATCATCGTGTGTTCTGGTAGCAATGGCAATGAGTCTGATTAGTAAAATTGTGCAACAAGCTTTGGTAACGGGCTATCTAACGGTTGAAGCCGAAGAGCAGCTACGTCAGCTTTTAAAAACCAAGTATGACTTTGATGACTTTATGGCTTTCATTACCTTACAAAAAGAGGCGATGGAAGGTCGGGTTCGTCAAGAGTCTCGTGAATTGCTGCATTCTAGCCGTGTTTCTGCCTTAGTTTAAACGGGGGCGATCGCTTATTTTGCATTAGCACAGCGCCACGCGGACGCGCTATCGCAACACTTGCGCGTTTGTCACCGCAGCTTAAAGAAAGTATTCACTGGATCTAGGCACTTCAGGAAGAGGGAAAAACCGGGCGATCGCTTTCTCAGATGAGGTTGAGCGATCGCTCTCTCACTGTATTGAGGTTTAAATTATAACAATGAATATTATTGGTTGACACTACGACAACTCTATGAATGAGTTGGAGTCCTTGGCTGGCACGGGGCAGCTGACTGGTTTGAGATCAACCTTCGGAATGGCGAAACGGCAAGGCATCCACGTTACGGTTAGAGGAAATATTTTCTAAGGGTCAACTGTGGAGCTGGATATCTCTGTTCTGGTTAAAACTTTTGTAGCTGTGTTTGTCTTGGCAGATGCGTTGGGCAATGCACCGATCTTTTTAGTCCTGACGAAGGGCATGGAACCGGAGCAAAGAGACAATGTGGTGAATCGGGCAAGTATTGTAGCGACAGGGGTGCTGCTGATATTCGCTTTTGGGGGTAAAGCAGTTCTAAATTACTTAGAAATCAGTATGGGATCTTTGCGGGTTGCTGGGGGACTGCTTTTACTCTTAGTTGCCCTACAAATGCTACGTGGAGAACTAGATACACCGATTGTCGAGCAGCAGCGCGATATCGCGATTACTCCGATGGCATTGCCTCTGTTAGCTGGGCCAGGAACGCTAACGACGGTGATGCTGTTGATGTCTGAATCTCCAAATGCTCATCTCAGCGTGGTGGTCGGGATTGTCTCTGCGATGCTGGTGACATGGTTGATTGTGCGTCTGGCAAACCGGATCGACCACTTACTCGGTGCAGAAGGTGCGGTGATTATTACTCAACTTTTAGGCTTTCTGTTAGCAGCGCTGGCAATCGAAATCGGCAGTGCTGGGATTCGGGAACTGTTTCTAACTTAAAATGCGATCGCGTTTTTTACGAACCGCCAAGACGCAAAGAACGCGAAGGAAGAGGGGAAGAGAAGGCGATCGCGTTTGTAAGATGAGGCGAGGCGATCGCTCACCGCCTTTCACAACTGGTCAATTTAGTCGAACCCTAGCTGTTGCTTCAATGCTTCTGGCACATTCTTAGTTGTTTTCAAACCTATTACATTTCCCCAATTTATATACTTATCCCAAGAAATGTTTTCGAGGTTTGCGTCGCTGAGGTCTGCGTCGCTGAGGTCTGCGCTGCTGAGGTCTGCGCTGCTGAGGTCTGCGCTGCTGAGGTCTGCACTGCTGAGATTTCCAGCGCTGAGGTCTACGCTGATGAGATTTGCGCCCCGGAGGTTTGCGTAGCAGAGGTGTGCGCCGTTAAGGTCTGCTTCGTTGAGGTCTGCGCCGCTAAGGTCTGCTTCGTCGAGGTGTGCGCCGCTAAGGTCTGCGCCCCGGAGGTTTGCGCCACTGAGGTTTGCGCCGATGATATCTGTGCAGCCGAGGTTTGCGCCACTGAGGTTTGCATCCCTGAGGTCTACTTCGTTGAGGTCTGCGCCCCGGAGGTTTGCGCCACTGAGGTTTGCATCCCTGAGGTCTACTTCGTTGAGGTCTGCGCCGCTGAGGTCTGCGCCGCTGAGGTCTGCACCAAAGAGGAATTGCCCAACTGTTTCTAAAAAGCCCCTAATACCGATACATTCGCTGTAAGCGATGCTGCGAAGCAATCGATATTCATTAAAACTATCAGTATCTTGTTTACCGCAGGGAAAGAAAGCAATTTGGTCTTTTAAGTCATCTTTTAACTGAGCATAGCGGTGTAACTCTAAGAGCAATATCGTGACATTTAACCCTGCATAAATATCCACCTGTCGCAGTCCAATCCACTTGACTTCTGGCGTTTGCTCCTTCATTTGCCGCATCTTTTTCTGAGGCAGATTCTCTGGCGGTGCATCGATAAACTCACCATCGCACCAACGCAGATAAAAATTTTCTAATCGGTTAAATAATTTTACTGGCTGAAACTCTGTACTGGCAGCTAATAAAGCCATCAAGTATTCCACAATTTCTGGTGTTAGTCCGCCGTAACCAAATAAATCGTAGATTTCCCGATCCATTTGGTCGGTGGAGATATAAAACTCCTGGCGTTTTCTTCCCGGTTGCGTCCAATCTTCTATACTTTCTTTAAGTCGTTCCGCACACAAAAACTCCCCAAAACTCTTGTGGGCAAACTCCACCGAACCGCCTTTGTCACCCGCTGCCGCCTGTAGATAAAAAGCCGCCAAGGCATTTTTCAGCGCATCCTCGCCGTGTGTCTCTCTAGCTTGTTGAATCAACTCAATCGCACTGTCATCGCCCTTCAACCGTGACTCGATTGTTTTTACTGCGGCACATTCCCCGCCCGACTGCACGACGCACAACCCCGCCTCTGCCAAAATCCGTCGCAGTCCGGCGGTTTCCTGTCCAGTTAGTTCTCGATTCAGCCATTCTGGACGTTGTTCCGTCAGTACCCACTCTAAAGATTGCTCGTAAATCAGAATTTTTGCCCCGACACCGCTAGCACCCTCAAACATTTCCACCGTCAATTTGCCATCCCGGTGCATCGCAGCCAATAGATAAAGCAATAGCGGCTCTTTGGCTAATTCCCGCACTCTATCTGGACAGCGTTTGTCTTGCAAAAATTGCTGAAATGCGAAATTTTTATCACCTCCAACTTGAGTTTCCCATTTGCTAAACCACTGCTGTTGGAGTTCGTCATCCATCGGCAACAGTTCCACCCGTTCCATGTTGGGAGGCATTCTTCCTTGGATACCTTGTAGCGCCAAAGGTCTGCCTGTAATTAGAACCCGATGTCCTTTTTCAGAATTCCGCTGGCAGCTACCTTGAAAATCCTCTACTTGCCAGAGGAAATCCTTTAATTCTTGGCTAGTTCCTCTTTCCATCACTAACTCATCAAATCCATCCAGCAAAAACAAAAATCGGGTATTTCTATCGGTTAACCAGCCATCATCGTTGGTAGCAAAATCACAACCGACTGCTGCTTGCAAAGTTTTTTCAAAACTCTTTTCAAATGTCCTGATATCCCGCAATCGAATCAAGATTGGTGTCCAAACTGGATGTAAATGCTGTCGCACCCAGTCAGCAAACATCCGGCAAAAAACACTTTTCCCTCTTCCCGGCCCCCCTTGGATAAACATCACCTTGTCTTGTTTCTGTGCATCTGCTAGTATCTCCTTTGCCCAGATTTCGATCTCAATTGGTTCTGCATCCTTATCAATTTCTCCCTTCTTCGGATTCACTGGTTGTACTTTCAACGGCACGTAAATATCTTTGAAAGTGAAGGTTTCATAAAATACTGGCTCTAGGGGCTTAGTAGCAATCTGCTCATCTAAATAAGTATTGATACTATAGTATTTGTCCGATTCTTGTCGCCAGCCAGCTAAATACAATTCCGCCCGTTGTTTAACAGAACTGTCAGCATCTTCTAAGGCTTTTTTCAGATGTTGATGAGTCTTCCAAGCTACCCAAGCTGTTAAAATCTCAGCGTCGTACTTATTTATTCCTGCTTGTTGCAGTTGGTTAGACAAAACCTGATTTAAAACTTGGGCTAATTCCGATTCGTGGAAGCAGGTGAGGACGTTTCTAGCGAGATGCTCATCTAGTTGAAATTCCCCCAGTTTTACGCTTTGCTGTTGGGCGACATTTGCGTGAGGCGTTGCGCTTGCTGGCTGTAGATTGGCTGGCTGTAAATTGACTTGCTGTAATAAGTCATTACTTTGCACCAATTCATTGAAGCTTTCTAGATACGCCAGGGGAGATGCGATCGCTACCCATTCTTCTAGGGATAGCTCTTGACGCTTCTTTTTGCGGTACAGCCTCACGCCTTGGATCGCTAGTTTCGCCCCTGATAACCCCGCTATAGCAATTCCAGCAGGGCTTGCAGTTGCAGAGAATAAACCTAAAGCCAGTGCGAATTCCAGCGCAAATTTAGTAATCTCTGTCCCCGTCTCAGCGACATCTCCGGGTTTCGCCAATTCCCGGAAATCAGTGTTCAAAAACTGCCAAATCTGTTTGAAGTTCGTCATGCGATCGCTACTCTCCGTGCTGATGAATCGAAGATAACTCAACGATTAAGCATCTGCCCTCAGTTGGATATCTCCCATATTTTCTGGAGAAAGAGCGATCGCTCACTTGACACAGTTGCAGGTAATCATGGATGATGAAAGATTGTCTGTCTATTCCTGCTCGGATCAGGTTGAGACATTCCAAAAGCTGATTGGTCATTGGTCAAAAGGTCATTAGTCATGGGTCAATAGCAGCGAATCTAAAGACAAAAGACACCTGACAATCTCCTATTCAGCTACCTGTACGGCAACCCCTAGGACTATCCCATGAGTTACGCAATTATTGAAACTGGCGGCAAACAGCTGAGAGTCGAACCAGGTCGCTTTTACGACATCGAACTGCTTCCCTCGGAACCAGACACGCAAGTTACCATTGATAAGGTTTTGTTCGTTCAGAACGACGGCGATGTAACCATCGGTCAACCTTTCATCGAAGGGGCGACGGTAGAATGCACGGTGATGAGACACCGGCGCGGTAAGAAGGTCATCGTCTACAAGATGAAGCCCAAAAAGAAAACCCGCCGCAAGAAAGGACATCGCCAGGAAATCACCCAGCTGATGATCAACTCCATCAGCATCAATGGCTCAGTGGTGGCTTCCGAACAACAGGCTTCCCAAACCCCCAGCGCTGATGAGTCAGCAGAAGCTCAAGAAGCTGTGGCAACGGTGGTTGTTGACGAGACAGATACCGAGACGGCTGCGACCGAGTAAATCGCTGAGACTACAGCAGAATAGTAAGTAGTAAGGACAAGTGAGGAAATTATGGCTCATAAGAAAGGTACAGGTAGTACTCGCAACGGTCGTGATTCTAATGCTCAACGCTTAGGCGTCAAGCGTTTCGGCGGTCAGACCGTGAGAGCAGGCAGTATTTTGGTGCGTCAGCGGGGAACTTCGTTTCACCCTGGCAATAATGTCGGTGTGGGCAAAGACTATACCTTGTTTGCCCTCATTGATGGCATCGTGACCTTTGAACGGAAGGACAGAAGCCGCAAGAAGGTAAGCGTTTACGCTGTGCCAGCAGCGGCGGAAGCATCCCCTGAGAATGCACCCGTTCCGGCTCAGGTATAAGTATCCAGACCTAGTAGTTGGATAGATTAAGAAAGGAGGGGCAATTTATAAATTGCCCCTCCTTTTATTCGGCATTTTTTTATCAGCGATCGCGCTGGTTGGTCAAAATAAACGTAATATGTGATTCTGAGTCCCAGCGAAAAATTTCATCTCAATATTTTGCTTGGCTCAATGTGACAAATTGTTACTTTTTTAGACTGCTTTAGTTACTAACAACTATTCACTATACAGACGCCATGTTTCCCATTCATCGCCCTCGCCGCCTTCGTACCTCAACCCAGCTGCGCCGGATGGTGCGTGAAACGGTTCTTGCCACGAGTGACTTAATCTACCCTCTGTTTGCTGTACCGGGAGAGGGCATTGCTAAGGAAGTGAAATCGATGCCAGGGGTCTACCAGCTGTCGGTAGACAAAATTGTGGAAGAGGCAAAAGAAGTCTATGACCTCGGCATTCCCGCGATCATTCTTTTTGGGATTCCCGCAGATAAGGATGTAGATGCTACGGGTGCGTGGCACGATTGCGGAATTGTCCAAAAAGCTGCTACCGCAGTGAAAGAAGCGGTGCCGGATTTAGTGGTCATTGCCGATACTTGCTTGTGCGAATATACCAGTCACGGTCACTGTGGTTATTTGGAAGTGGGCGACTTGACGGGGCGGGTATTGAACGACCCAACGCTGGAATTGCTCAAGAAAACAGCAGTTTCTCAAGCCAAGGCTGGCGCTGATATTATCGCTCCGTCTGGGATGATGGACGGTTTTGTGCAGGCGATTCGGGAAGGATTGGATGCAGCAGGATTCCAAGATACACCGATTCTTTCTTACGCTGCCAAATATGCTTCGGCTTATTATGGCCCTTTCCGCGATGCGGCTGATTCAACACCGCAGTTTGGCGATCGCAGAACTTACCAGATGGACCCCGGTAACGCCCGCGAAGCCCTCAAAGAAATCGAACTCGATATTGCAGAAGGGGCAGATATGCTGATGGTGAAACCGGCACTTGCCTATATGGATATCATTTGGCGGGTGAAAGAAGCCAGCAACTTGCCGGTAGCCGCCTACAATGTCTCTGGCGAATACGCGATGGTGAAAGCCGCTGCCCTCAATGGCTGGATTGACGAACAGCGAGTCGTGATGGAAACTTTAACCAGCTTCAAGCGGGCTGGAGCTGATTTGATTCTCACCTACCACGCCAAAGATGCCGCCCGTTGGTTGTAGGAAGTCAGGGTGAAGGATGAAAAAAACAACAGATTCGCCGAGAACTAGGCATTTTCATCCTTCGCATTTCATCCAGCATTCTTAGTTAGCTACTTATGTTCAAAAGGAATCCGTCTGGCGGTACAGATTTAGGGTTGGATATGAGTAAGCTAAACGGTAGATTTCGCTAAAAAAGCGGCAAATTACAGAAATTCGGTGCAATTGAACACCAATCCCCAGTGTGTTGATGAGTAGAATGAGCCAGTACGAGACTCTAAATTATTGATGACGATGGATTGCAGTCATATTCAATTTTGTGACCGTAAATCACAAATCGACTTTCAACAACTGCAAGAGCTGTTTCACTTGGCTGCCTTCTGGGCACAGAACCGGCAAATTGAAGATTTAAAAGTTGCGATCGCCAATAGCGAACCTGTGATTAGCGTCTGGGATGAAAACAAGCTGATTGGATTTGCCAGAGCGACTTCCGATGGCGTTTACCGTGCCACTATCTGGGATGTGGTCGTACATCCGGCATACCAAGGCGCAGGACTCGGACGCAAGTTGGTGGAAACAGTCTTGAGCCATCCTCGTGTCAGTCGGGTAGAGCGGGTCTACCTGATGACGACTTATCAACAGGGCTTTTACACGCGCATCGGTTTTGAATGTAGCAACCCCAGTACGACGATGGTGCTGTATAACAACCAGCCCCTAACCGAGCCTCTGCCTGCTGAAGTTATGTCGTCTCAATAGGTACTAGGGGAAGAGAAAACTGAAGCCGGGTGAGATTCTGGGCGGCTGAAGTATTAGAGGCATCTGCTGGTTGCGCTGCCACTACTTCCAGGCGTCCCTGCATCACTTCGATGAGGGTTTGAGCAATCAGTAAGTTCATACCCTCGGATAGCTGTGGCATTTGTCGGGGCACTCCTTTGCTGGGTGCCCCTCCCAATTCCGACGTCTTTTGCTCTTTGAGCAAATCAACTGGCTCGCTCCAGACGCTGACGGGGCACTCGGCATCAATCCAGATGTGGATGTACCCAGATACTGGTGAGGGGGGAACCCAAACCCGAATGTTGCCTTCATTCATGCGAGCGATCGCAGTATCGACCAGATTTAGCAGTACCTGCTGCAATCGTCGCGGATCTGCCAGAACGTAAATCTCTTGAGCCGGTGGCGATACCTCAAGGCGGATACTCCGATTCGCTGCTTGCAGGTGAGTCAAGTTGTAGACTTCCTCTAGAACCTTGGCAAGCTCGACGGGTTGAATCTCTATCCGACTGGTGCCGTGTTGAGTTTTGGCAACGGCGATAATTTCGTCTATGAGCTGCATCAGCTTCAGCGCGGAGGCGTGAGCCTGAGCAATAAACTCTCGTTCTTCTTCTGGGTTGTCACACAAATCGGACAAAATCAACTGATGCAAGCCAATCAAACTGTTGAGGGGCGATCGCAATTCATGGGAAGTCCTCGCCAAAAACCCAGCTTTAAACTGGCTCATTTCTGTTGCCATGTGGTACGCCATCTGGGTTTGCTTGAGTTCCTCCAGGATGGCTGTCACGTCCGGATTCGCGTCTTGGGACATAAATATAATTACCAGTTTTGCTGATTAGCTGAGTCGATTAAACTACCAATTTAACCGCTCCTTGCCTCAAGATTTCCCAGCCGCTGCCCGTCCATTTGGCGACGGTGGAAGGAACGCCAGCCGTCGGTGTTGTTTCCTCCTCCGAAGAGAATAGCGTCAGGACATCGGGAAACTGCGCTGCGATTTCTGCCATCGTTTCCAAAGGTGGCTCCCCCGAACGGTTGGCGCTAGTAGTTGCTAAGGGGCCAGTTTGCGACAGAATTGAGAGCGCGACGCCAGAATTCGGCACTCGCAACCCAATCGTAGTCGGGTCAGATGGATTCATCGATTTGGGAACGGACGCTGAGGCTGGTAATACTAAAGTCAAAGCACCAGGCCAATATTGGTCAGCAACTTGTTGCCAAATCTGCCATTCAGCCGGACTTCCCTTGACAAAATCCCACAAATCCGAAGCGTTTGCTCCCATTAAAATCAGTGGTTTATCTTGCCGCCGCTGCTTTGCTGCAAAAATTAACTCCGACCGATCCGGCTGCACTGCCAGTGCTGGTACAGTATCGGTGGGAAAGCTAACCAAACTCCCAGAACGAGCGCCTTCTATCAAGGCTGCCATTGAAACTTGTGTCATTTTTTTAGAGTTTTGAGTTTTGAATAAATTCCCCTCAAATTCATCACTCATCGGGTTTCCGATAGGCTAAGGCAAAGCGTTCGATCCCAGCTAAATCGGCGTGAATTTGAATTTGGCAGTAACTGCCTCGATCTTCTAATAGTTGAACAACTGTATCGGCTTGCCCCGCCATCATCTCAATCAGCCAAATGCCGCCTGGTCGCAGATAGTCTGGCGCTGTTTCTACCAAATGGCGGATGCAATCTAAGCCATCTGTACCACCGTCAAGGGCGAGGTGGGGTTCGTGTTTCGCCACTTCCGGTTGCAGGGAAGGCAGCAAATGACTGGGAATATAAGGTGGGTTTGATACCATGCCGCTGAGCTGACCTTTTAGGGCGGACAATGGCTGCCACCAAGAACCTTGGTAAAACTGAATGCGAGCCGCTAAACCCAGTCGCTGGGCATTCTGTTGGGCGATCGCTAGAGCAGCCGGACTATAATCAACCGCGTGGAGAGTGGCAGATGGAAAGGCATCTGCGAGTCCGAGAGCGATCGCGCCACTGCCAGTTCCTAAATCTGCCCAATGTCCTTGCTGTAAAGGCGGCGAGGCTCCGCCCGGAGCCGCAGCGGCAACCGCCAAATCAATCAAATATTCTGTTTCCGGTCGCGGAATCAATACTGCTGGTGAAACAAACAGAGAAAAATGACGCCAGGGAGCAATACCAGCCAGGTACTGAACTGGCAACCGCTCATCCAGACGCCGTTGCCACATCTGGGTTAACTCCGGCAACGGCATCGGTAATTTTATCTGGGTTTTGTCTTTGAAAGACTCCAACCGCAGCGCCAACCGATCTAGAGCGGCGACTTCTCGCAGCAACCAGTCTACTTCTGTTGGGTCAACGTCCGCGGATTTGGCAGCATCCCGCGCCCAGTTGCGCCACTTCCAAAGTTCTATACCTGAAACCATACCCAAGGAAAACGCCAGAATCAAGGAAAAAAGATAAAAGATAAAGTATGAAGTTTATCCTTCATACTTTATCTTTTATCTTTGATTCTTTTGTCTATTTACCGCTTTAGCGACGTTGTTGCTGAGAATTCGCGGGGGCAGGACCACGCGATCGCACAAAGTCCACTGACGCTTTGGGTGGAACCAGTACAATGTTGTTCAGCTGCTGATTATTGCTGGTGCGTAAAGTTTCAATTACACCCTCCAGATTCACCACCTGAATTTCCACTGTAGATGCCAGAGCTGGCTGTTGCTGTTTGAATCGATCCAGCATACTCTGTAATTCTTCTTTGCTAAAGAAGAAAGGAATGATGGGTTTATTGTCTCGTTGTAAGGTCAAATACCCCTTATCCTTTCCGCCTCTTGCCACAAACAAAGGAACCCCATCAAAATTTTGCACGGGTTTGCCGCTTTGACTCAGGATGGCTTTTGCTGAATCTACCTGCTGCTGGGTGGGTACGAAAGCAAAATCCAGACCATCTGGCTTGGCTGCATTCGCTTGATCCAGTTTGTAAACGTCTCCCAGCGATACGGGTACCACCTTCACCGTACTTGCTAGTTGAGCATTTTGTTTCTTCAACCGTTCGATAAATGTTTGGGCATCTTGCTGGCTGATAAAAACACCTGCCACTGCGGTCTTCTTTTGCCCCTCATTCACTGAAGCAACTAATGGAGAACCTTGAGGATCGGTGATCGTAAACACGGGCACAGCTTGCAACTTTTCTAGAACCTGTTGTTCTGGCAATGCCAGTGCCCGCAGCGTTTCCAAACCGGGCAGCGCTCCCAGTACAACACTTCCCACTAAACCCAGTGTTGCGCTCAATCGAACTAATGATCTCATTACAATTCCCTCAAAATTTTTCGTTGAATACCCCGCCTTACCAATAATAGAGTCGAGACAAGGCGATAATGTTTCTTCGCTCTAGCAGTACCCGAATGAATGGGTCTAAGTTTATTTCCAACTAAACTTTATCGATTCTACTGTTTTGTTGCGACTGTCATTTTTGAACTGTTTAACTCCCCATGTCCTAATTCCTGGCACCAAAGGTCAATTTGATGCCTGAACTCGCTATTTATTCATTCTCAATGCTGCATACTCGGAAATGGAATTCCCAAATTACTGAGGGAATGAATCGCGAATTGTAACCCTCTATGACTATGTAAGATTAGGATGAGTTCCAGGTAATCGTCAGCCAACTTATCTCCCAATTTACTAGGGAAAAATCTGTATGAATCACCTCCCGAAGTCCTCAAGGGAATTTCAGCAGGGTGTCAGACATCACACCCGAAAATTATTGAGATTCCCTCTAACCTTGGCAGGTTTGGGGCTAACTCTTTTTACTACTAAAAATCGGGATGACAGGATTTGAACCTGCGGCATCCTGCTCCCAAAGCAGGCGCGCTACCAAGCTGCGCTACATCCCGGTGAAATTCAGCGATTGGCTATCAGCCGATCGGGTCTTGGGTGTTTAATTCCCCTGACACGCCTGCCAGTGACCTCTGGTTATTATAGCTTATTTAGCCGATATTTGGAGTAAAGAATTTACAAACTAATCTGGATACCAAAACATCCCTTTAATTCCTTCCGGGTCGGCAATAAAATTCAGTCCCCGGTAAAAATCCACCACCTGGGGGTCAGCGAACAGAGTAATGTTGCTAATGTCTTCACTGCGTAGCTTCTTGATCGCGTACTTCATCAACGCCTTCCCCAATCCTTTGCCTTGGAAATCCGGGTGAACTACCACATCCCAAATGGTGGCATTGAAGGCATGATCGGAAGTTGCGCGGGAAAAGCCTACCAGCCGTCGCTGGGTTCCTCGCACTTCCCACATCGAAACTACCAAAAAACTATGTTCGATTGCTTTCTTGACCTTGCGTAGCGGACGCCGGGACCACCCGACCGCATCGCAGAGTTCTTCGAGTTCATAAAGGTCAATGTCGCGTTCGGTGCTGAAAAATATCCGAGAGCCGCTGCCCGTGCGATCGCCTGTACCTTCTACAACATCCCCCTCCCCCAGCGTCGGCTTCGACGCAGTGCTACCATCAGAACCGCTAAACAAGCTTTTCCAAAAACCCATGCAGGTGTGGTTAAGGTATTTACATTCTCCAGTTCCCAGCAGTCTGGGGAATTCCCAACCGTGCTTCGCACCGCGTGTGCTAACACGCGATCTGAGACTTCCTGATCGAAGAAACCAGATACAACACTTTCAGGTTTCCCTGCAAGTACCAAATATCTAATCTCTACAGGATTTACTTCCGGTGTCCGGTTGCGAGAAACGAAGCAATCTGAGGAACGAATCAATCTCGTGCAATCAATTGACGCGGGGGAGTCACGTACACTCTTGGAGAGTGATACAGTCTCAGTATCTCCATCCCTCTTATTTCAACGAATCTAGCCCAAACATCACGAAAAAAATGATAACACAATTGCGCTACCTTTTAAACCATTACACGCACTCCCCGATCTGGAGCGGGTGCGGCATTGTGTGGTTTGGGGCGCATTCGGCAATACTGGCAATACATTAGTTAGACTGAATTCTACGGGTTAATACTCCGCAGCTCCACAGCAATCCCGATTTCCTTGAATTGTCGGTCGGGAGAAGCTACCGTCTCGCCAAGCCATCGTGCAGCTAGGCACAAGTTTTTGGCTGATGACTGGAGACAAGAGCAACAGAAGAACTGAGAAACAGAGGCAGCTTTTGACTGGTTACTTCCTGGATGCCACATCGCGTTGGCACAGGTGAGCAAAAACAAAGAAAATCATGTACGGGCAGCTAGTCATGATACGACGAATGTTGAGTTATTTCACTAAGGGGCAAGGGAGAACTTGCACCAGTTATCTTTATTTGCACCAATCTACTCAACTCCACCGGGAGTTGGTATCGAGTGGATAATTTTTTTAGGAAAATTTGTGAGAGATTAACCATAAGAGAAGGTTCTTTGGCGAAGGGCACTTGGCTCTATCTCCCAAAATGCTTTTAACCTGGCAAGCGAGTCTTAGCCCTATATATGGCCACGGGTTTGAAATCATCCACACTAGAACTTCTGAAGCGCTTTAATCGGGCGTTTCCTCAGTTCTACGAGCAGTTTGTCAGCAGTGAGATTCAGCTACAAAACTTGAGGCTTGCCTATCGGCTCTATAAAACCACCAGAGCGGTTATTGAGCTGAAACCCGAAGGCAATAAAAGTGCCCTACATTTTGCTTACCGCAACCAATCTTTTCTGCTAAGTGATATTTTTGGGGTTCTGGCTGCATACGGGCTGACCATTCACAGTCTCAGTCTATATGGTCAAATCGCTCCTCCGATGCTAGTTTTCATCAAACTGGTGGTGTCTCGTGGCAGCAAAGCACTGACAGACAAAACCTCGGAAAATGTCTGTCGCGCCATTCGGGAAGCTTTGGCTGGGCGCTTTGAAGTAGAAGAGATGCTGGCAGTGGAATTTAATCTGGATGCCGGTTTGGAGCAGGTAGAAACGGAATTTTATGTAGACCCTGTTTTCCATCTTCCGGCGCTGTTAATTGAGGCGGATAACCAACCGGGTCTGTTTTATAAGGTGATGTACGCTATCTGGCAAGAGGATTTGCTGGTGGTCAATGCCAATTTGCTAGTCTGGCGAGGACGCACCCGCTTGATTCTTTACTTATTGGGACCGAACGAAAGTGTGATTCCGGAATATTTAGGTCAAAAAATTGCTGAAAGCGTGCGTCAGCGATTGCTAGGGCGCAGATTTTAATGTTTAGAATGTTTAGCCATTAGTCTTTTGTCCAATAGTCCTAACTTTACGCTTCTCGAAGCGATCGCGCCTACAAGCAGACGTTTCGTAAGGCAGGGGTAGCCCATGACCAATAACAATGACTTCTTCACCAATCTGGTAGAACTTCGGGATAGGATCAAAATATGGCAACTATTGAAATCCTGGGAGTTCGGCACACCTACGATTTGACGCCTCCCATTGCATCATCTACTCCTGTTTTAGTCTTTATCCACGGCTGGCTCCTCAGCCGTCGGTACTGGAAACCCCTGATTGAGCAGATAGCACCAGATTATCAGTGTTTGTCTTACGACTTGCGGGGGTTTGGTGATTCTCAGCCTCGGGATAATTATGGGTTCACCCGTCAAGAAATGTCGGTGCAGAGTCGGCAAGTCGTCGGCGAGAGTCAGCAAGAGGAGAACTTTCTTCGCTCTTCAGAGCCTCTTACGTTGAGCCTCTCGAATTACACTCCAGCTGCTTATGCCAAAGAAGTCGGTATTTTGTTGCAGAAGCTGAATATTTCTAGTGCTTGGCTGATTGGTCATTCGTTGGGTGGCAGCATTGCCCTTTGGGCGGCAGACCAGCAACCTGATTCTGTTAAGGGGGTCGTCTGCATTAATGCTGGAGGTGGCATTTATCTGAAGGAGGCCTTCGAGCGATTTCGGGCTGCGGGTCAGCAGCTTCTGAAACGGCGTCCCCATTGGCTGTGCTATGTACCGGGGATTGATTTGCCTTTTACACGGGCGCAAGTGGCGCGCCCAATTGCTCGGTGCTGGGGACGACAGCGACTGATTGATTTTATTACGGCTCATCCGGAAGCGGCGCTGGGGACTTTACTGGATTCGACGACGGAAGCGGAGGTCAATCGCTTACCGCAAGTGGTGTCACGGCTAAAACAGCCGGTTTATTTTATTGCTGGTGCTAAAGATAGGGTAATGGAACCGAAGTATGTGCGGCACTTAGCAAGCTTTCACCCGTTATTTCAGGGTTGTGGTGAGAACGTGATGGAAATTCCGGACTGCGGACATCTATCGATGGTGGAGCAGCCAGAGGCAGTTGCTACCGAAATTCGCAAGATTATAGCTAATTGTCCGGATTCTAGCAACTTCGCTTAAGGTAGATGTTTTGTTGGCACCATAAATCTTTAAATTTTATTAAGATTAAAGGGGTGCCTGCTAAAAAACGATATTGATTTTCGCTTCTTAGATTTTGACTGCGATCGCGATGAGCGCTCCCAGAAGAGTAGTAATTAGTCTGAGTGGCAAGGGAACAATCAACTGATGAATCTAAGGCTTTCCTGATACTTGTGCTGAAATTATGATCGATCCAAAACAGACTATTCAAATTTCTTCGGAGTTGACTGACGAACATCTGCTGGCTATCTGCGAGGCAGCCGATGTAATTGCTTGCGAGTGTCCTAGTTATTTGGTTCGGCTTTTAAATGATGTCAGAGAGTTTCGCCGTTACACAAATGAGTGTATTGAGCGCTTTCCCTCGGATGCAGAGACTCATCATTGGCTCAGCAGTCGGGCGAATCAGGTAGAAATGCTGCTGTCTTTAACAATTTATGAGCTTTTGCAGAAAGAAAATCTTTTAGATGAGAATAATCAGCTGAATTTGCAGCAGCTTTCAGACAGAAACCGGGCGATCGCGCTATCCAAAGTATTGCATCCTTACTCATCAAAATGATCGAGAGAATCGACTGATTTAAGGTCTGTTTAGAAATTGCGCGATCGCTTTGTCCGAAAAATATTGCATCCTCGCGCCTCAAAACTGGATGCAAACTTCTACTGTGAAGTTTGGTAAAGCTGCATAACATCAGTAATTGGCAGCCGGGACTGAACGCCCAAAGTCAATCGGGAAGTATGACCCCGATTCAAATGATCGGCGGCAGCACAGGCAATCATGGCGGCGTTGTCAGTGCAGAATTTTAGCGGGGGGAATAGCACCCGCAGGTTTCGCTGTGCAGTAGCGACTTGTAGGTGTTTTCTCAGCCCACTGTTGGCGGCGACACCGCCACCGATGGCAATGGTATCAAGACCGTAGTCGAGGGCGCAGGCGATCGCCCTTCGCGTCAGACTTCGCGCTACGCTTTCTTGGAAACTTGCCGCAATGTCATTCACCGGCAGCGACGGAGACGCTTCCTGCTGCAACTTTTGCACCAGTCTCAGCACAGCTGTTTTTAAGCCACTAAAACTAGAGTCATAGGGATGATAGCCGCCCCCTGGCACCCCGACATTCCCTTCCGGCAAAGGATAGGCTTGCGGATTCCCCACTTGGGCGAGTTGGTCAATCACTGGCCCACCTGGATAACCCAGATTTAACAACCGCGCCACCTTATCGAAGGCTTCACCAGCGGCATCATCGCGAGTTTCTCCTAGTGTCTCGTACACACCACAATCTTTTACATAAATTAAGCTGGTGTGTCCGCCCGAAACCAGCAGACATAAAAAAGGCGGCTGTAAAGAAGGTTCGGTCAAATAAGTAGCGTATATGTGGCCTTCCAGATGATGGACTCCGACAAACGGTTTCCGATGGACAATCGCAAGAGTTTTGGCAGCCGTCAGCCCCACCAACAATGCCCCCACCAAACCAGGGGCGCAGGTTGCCGCAATACCATCAATTGACGCCCACTCCATCTGCGCTTCTTCGAGTGCTTTGTCTAAACAATTGTTAATTATTTCGACGTGTTGACGGGAAGCAATTTCTGGCACAACCCCGCCATACTGCCGATGAACAGGGATTTGTGAGGCGACGATGCTACTGCAAATTTGACGATTCTTTACGATCGCTACCGCCGTTTCGTCACAACTTGTTTCAATCGCTAATACTGTTGACATTCACTGGTACTTTAATATATCGATACATGATTGCTTCCGTACAAACAATGACCTTGTTTTGTACATAAAAGTTTTCGTTTTGTAACAAAAGGAAACAATCCCATGAAACGATTGTTGGCTTTGATTTTTGCCCTTTGTATTTGGTTTAGCGTTGCCCCAACGGCATCGGCTGATAACGTATCAGGTCTGGTGCCATGCAGCCAGTCCAAGGCTTTTCAGCAACGTGCTGCAACCGCCCGCAATACCAACTTCGACCCCGATTCAGGGCGCAAGCGTTTTGAACGTTATTCTCAGGCAATGTGTGGCCCAGAGGGTTTACCCCACTTGGTTGTAGATGGTCGCCTGGATCGTGCCGGTGACTTTATCATTCCCAGCATTCTGTTCCTGTATATTGCGGGTTGGATTGGTTGGGTTGGTCGTGCCTATATTCAATCGGTGAAAAAAGAGGCAAACCCAGAGTATAAAGAAATCCAACTGGATGTTCCCCGGGCTGTTGGTTTTATGCTAAGTGGCTTCACTTGGCCTTTGGCAGCAGTCAAAGAATTGCTCACGGGTGAATTGACTGCAAAAGAAGATGAGATTCCTGTCTCAATTCGCTAGTTACGTTGAATTATTGACTGTTTTGGAGAATGATTCATGCAGTATTTCCTCAAGTATCTTTCCCTAGCTCCGGTTCTGGCTATTGTGTGGCTATCCCTTCAGGCTAGTCTCTTGGCTGTCTTTATCTACATTTTCCCCGACCTGCTTTTCCATCCAATGCCGTAAAGATCGCAGGATTTTCAAGACTGGTTAAAAAATGCTGTATCAAACGATAGAAGCATCTCCAGTTTTAACCCAACGATAATTAGTGGCACTAGCTCATCAAAAGGTGAAGAAATTATGCAAGTGCAAGCAATAAGCGACTCGAAAGATCGTCGTAACGACCCCAGAAATCGGGAAGTTGTCCATGAAGCTGGCGATCCGCAAATTGGCAATTTAGCAACGCCGATTAATTCTTCCGGTTTCACAGAGGCTTACATCAATAACTTGCCAGCCTATCGCAAAGGGCTGTCACCCGGACGCCGAGCATTAGAAATTGGTATGGCTCATGGTTATTGGTTGATTGGTCCCTTCGCCAAACTGGGTCCTCTGCGCGATACAGATGTCGCGAACCTGGCAGGTTTGCTGTCAACGGTTGGCTTGATTATCATTTTGACGATTGGGCTATCCCTCTACGCTTCTAGCAATCCCCCCAACCCCACTAAAACGATTACCACGCCCCGTCCTCCAGACGCCCTCAATAGTCAGGAAGGCTGGAACGAGTTTGCGAGTAATTTTCTGATTGGTGGAGTTGGTGGTGCGGGAATCGCCTACCTGCTGATTTCCAATTTGGAACTGCTTCAAGGTCTGTTCAAAATTGGGTAGTAGCAGTAGCGATCGCTAGCTTGGAAACACCTGTTATACAAGTCTTCTAGCGTTCGTTACGACTGGCTTACCACTGCGCGTCCACCCATCTGTTTAACCAGAAATGCGTGGCGTCGTGGCTGAGGCAAACCACTGACCAACCGTTTTCTTGCCGCCAGGCAAGCGGTTATCTTAAACTCCTCACTTTGTTTTGAATCAAGAACCCTGCCCATGCCGTGAGGGCAGGGTTCTCTGTTTGTGCATGAGGGCGATCGCATTTATCCTGAGTAAGGTTGGAAAAAGAGGGACTTTAGAAGTTATGGCGCGTCTAGCACTGCTGAGTGTATCTGATAAAACTGGGCTAATCGACTTTGCCCGTCAGTTGGTTGAAAAATTTGAGTTTGATTTAATCAGCAGTGGTGGAACGGCTAAAGCCCTTAAAGATGCTGGGCTACCCGTGACAAAAGTTTCGGATTACACGGGTTCTCCGGAGATTTTGGGGGGGCGAGTCAAAACACTGCATCCCCGAATTCATGGCGGGATTTTGGCGCGTCGGGATGTGCCCCAAGATTTGGCAGATTTGGAGGCGAACCAAATTCGCCCGATTGATTTGGTGGTAGTGAATCTTTATCCTTTTGAGCAGACGATTGCGAAAGAGGGAGTAACGTTGCCGGAAGCGATTGAGCAGATTGACATTGGTGGCCCGGCGATGATAAGGGCTTCTGCAAAAAACTTCCAACATCTAACAGTTTTGTCTAACCCAGCCCAGTACGATGCCTACTTGCAGAAATTGCAGCAACAGGGCGGGGAGGTGTCCTTTGAGTTCCGTCTGGCTAGGGCACGAGAGGCTTTTGAGCATACGGCGGGGTATGACAGGGCGATCGCGACCTATCTCACCCATCAATCCCCTGTAGAGGCAGAGGCGCATACATCGCCCCTACCCACCCAATTTGACCTTTCTGGACAACAGTTGCAATCTCTACGATATGGGGAAAATCCCCATCAACCTGCCGCATGGTATCAAACTGGGGCAGGTGCCTCTGGATGGGCAGCGGCGACTAAACTCCAGGGAAAGGAACTGAGTTATAACAACTTAGTGGATTTGGAAGCAGCGCGGCGGATTATTGCCGAGTTTCCCGATACCCCAGCCGCGACGATTATCAAACACAATAATCCCTGCGGCGTAGGTTTGGGCAATAGCTTGTCTGAGGCTTATGAAAAAGCTTTTAATGCTGATTCGGTTTCGGCTTTCGGTGGGATTGTGGCGCTAAATCAGCCGATTGACGCCTCCACAGCGACAGCACTGACCAAAACATTTTTAGAATGCGTCGTGGCACCGGGATGCGAACCAGAGGCACAGGAAATTCTGGCGGCTAAGTCTAAAGTGCGGGTTTTGACTTTGCCAGACTTGGCGGCTGGACCAGAAAATACAGTTAAAGTTATTGCCGGTGGTTTCCTCGTCCAAGCTTCTGATGACGTGGTGGAAAACGCCAGCCAGTGGCAAGTCGTCACGGACAAGCAACCGACGCCAGAACAACTTGAAGAATTATTATTTGCCTGGAAGGTGTGTAAGCACGTCAAGTCTAACGCGATTGTTGTAACGCGCGATCGCACTACTTTAGGTGTCGGTGCCGGACAAATGAATCGCGTCGGTTCAGTCAAAATTGCCTTAGAACAAGCTGGAGAAAAATCCTCAGGTGCCACGCTTGCCAGCGATGGTTTCTTCCCCTTCGATGACTCGGTGCGGACAGCAGCAGCGGCGGGGATTGTAGCGATTGTTCAGCCGGGAGGCAGTCTGCGCGATCAAGATTCGATTAAGGCTGCCAATGAGCTTGGTTTAGTGATGGTGTTGACAGGTATCCGTCACTTCTTGCATTAAGTACTTACAGAAAGAGTCAGAGGGAGGTAGCGATCGCCGGGGTTCAGATGCTTTATCGCGATCGCTCACCCTTTTAACTACTTCCCTGCATTTCTAAAATCAATCATTGTCTGGCGATAGGGATCTGGCAATCCGGTGTCATAACACTTACCGTTGACAATATATCCGGTCATTCCCTCTTCCTGTTGCAATTGATCGAGACAGGATGTTAACTGAAATTCGCCTTTTTCGTCCCGGAAGTTGTTTTGAATATTATTTTCGAGCAATTCAAATATTTTCGGTGTGAGTACATATAAACCGAATATACATAAGAATTGATCTTCTGCCATTCCCTCTACACGAAGATGCTGGCGTGCATACTCAACCGTAGGCTTTTCTGCAAGTTGTGTTACTGAAAGGATTGAGTTTGATTCCTGCCAAATTCCGGTAACACAGCCAGATTTATGAAGGCTTTCTGCTGGAAGTGTCGTTAAACTAACAACACTTTGATTAACTTGTTTGTAAGCATCTAAAAGTTGACCTGCACATGAAGTTTCAGTGTCCGATGAGTAAACATGATCGCCCAGCATCAGCAGAAATGGCTCATCTTTCACCCATTCTTTGGCACAGAATACAGCATAACCATAGCCTTCTGGTTTGTCTTGATTCAAAAATTTAATTTTGCTGCCTAAATCTTGTAGATACTGGCTATATTCCTGATTTTGCGGCGATAATTTCTTGAAAAGTTCGCCTGGAGGTGGAGCTTTAAAGAACTCCTCAAAAAGTGCGCGATCGCCTGGTTGCACTACAATCCCGATTTCTTCTATACCAGCGCTGATGGCTTCTTCCACAATTGCTAGAATTACCGGCTTGGCACGACCCTCTCGATCGATAATCGGGAAAAATTCCTTTTTCACCGCCTTGGTAGCTGGAAATAAACGAGTTCCGAAACCTCCGGCTGGAATGATAGCTTTGCGAACTTTGCGTGCATGAAGTGTTAGCTTTAAACCTTGCATTTTAGGAAAATCCCGTTCAATAATTTCAATGACTTTTTGCTGGCTTTCTTCGTCTTTAACGATAAATTGTGCTGTACCATCCCCTTGCGAACCAACACCTTTCCCTCCCCAAATGTAGGGCTGAATGGGTTCATAATCAAGGATTTTATGCAGGATGGGAGCTGTTAATTGCTCAGGACAGACGGGAATTAGATGCTTATCAAATTCGGTTTGTGCCTTTTTCATCAAAATACCAATTTGTTCAGCATCTCCTTTTTGCAAGGCGTCTACTGCTTCTTGAGTAATTTGAGAACTGATGGAGCCAAGATATTTCTGGACATTCTCTTGGACTTCGTTACTGGCGAAAGGATAACACTGATTCAAGTTACTGAGTATTTCTTGGGTATTTTTCCCAGCACCGAGATCCACGATTACAAAGAATAGGTTTTTGGGCACTTTTAGTTCAATAATATCCAAGCGTGAAGCGAAGCTATCGCCGCTAGGCGAATCGCCATCAAAAACCATCAGGATCGGGCGATCGCCATAAGCACACGCTTGATCCATCCGTCCGCAGCGAGAAGGCGTTGTAATCTCCCCCAGATAAGCCAACTCCATTTCGTCTCGGAGGGTCATCTTTAAGTCATACACGCGATTGAAAGCACGAGCTACGAGGACGCACAACGCAGCACTGGAGGACAGACCTTTCTTAACTGGCAAATCTGTCAGATAATTGTCGATTTCCAGTCCGCGCACTCGGTAGCGAGCCACAAATTGGTAGGCAACGCCAGCGGCATAACTAAAGAAATCACCTTTTTCAGCTTCGGCAAGCAAAACCTCGGCGTCCATTGGCAGAGTCAGCGTTTTCCGGGTGCCGTCACTCAGGGAAGCGTGAAAAATCAGATGAGTTGGATGAGGCTTAACCTCGGCATAAAGCCCCTGATTAGTCCCGACGATCAGCGTATAGCCTTTTTCTAAATTCGGATTGATGCGGCGATAGTCTCCCGCCCAATCGCTGTGTTCGCCAAACAGACACAGGCGACCTGGAACAAAAATTTTCATAAATTTCATGCTGCTATCTTCGCACCCTCTAGTAATAAACTACTCTGGGTGGTGAGCAAGCGTTGAAGCGATCGCTCTTTTTATCTACGCGATTTATCTATCGCGATGATTCGGCTTTTTGCACCCCGTTGGGTATCGGTACCAGTCAATACATCGCACCGACTGGTTAAAATTGCTCTGAAGCTAGGGAGAAAGCCCAAAGATAGTTTCTTCAATTTTTCAACATCGAAGAGGAAACGTTTATGCAATCGGCTCCACAGCAGCCTAACGTCCAGGATGTAAAAGTTCAGCTTCTCCTAACGGGAGGACATGAGTACACCATTTATCTCAAGTCAGATTCACCCGTACTCCACAGTCTGCTGAAAACAATTGTGGCTCAATCCCAAAAACAGGAAGCGGTATTTTCTTGTTTATTTCAGATTCCCATCAATGAGGGTCATGCGGCTCTGTCTTTTCCGAGCGATCGCTTGGTTGGCATCGTTACGGAACCGCCCCTGTACGTGCAACAAAACTTGCCGCCAATAGAAGAGCCACCACCTCAATCTGTAGATTTTTTACCAAATATTTTACCTTCTGAATATGTGCAAATTGATAATTTCTTAACTTTAGAGGAAAAGAACCGCTTACTTAATTACGTTTGGGAACAAGAGTCAAACTTTGTTTCTACTAGCACTTCAACAAACGAGGCTGACTATCGTCGCTCAATGGTTCTCTATTACTTCCCTGAATTTTCTGAATTGGTAGTCAATCGAATTAAAGCGATTCTCCCAAATGTCTTCAGAAAGCTAGGGATACCTTCTTTTAAAGTTTCCGATATTGAAAGTCAGTTAACTTCCCATAATGACGGGAATTATTTCAAAATTCATAACGATAATGGCAGCCCTGAAACTATCACTAGAGAATTAACTTATGTTTATTACTTTTATCGCGAGCCAAGACCCTTTTCTGGTGGAGAGTTACTGATTTACCACAGTAAGGTGGAAAACAATTTTTACGTACAATCAGACTCGTTTAAAACAGTTGAACCGAAAAACAACAGCATTGTGTTTTTCCTGAGCCGCTATTTACACGAAGTGTTGCCTGTGGTTTGTCCTTCTAAAGCTTTCGCAGACAGTCGATTCACCATTAATGGCTGGGTGCGTCGTCAAGTAAATAATGTCTAACGGCTATCTTGGTTACACAAACTTAGACCGCAAAGGCGGTCTAATATCAAGTCCGGCTCATTGACCGTCAAATAATTAGCTTGTTTGCGTCAGGCTATATTTGTGTAGCTTTACCCTGAAGGAAGGGTGTAGCTACACAAATGTAGAGTGCTTCCAGTGTATACGCAACGAAAAAACGCATATTATAAAGCTGATGTGCATTTCAAAATGCAGATTTGTTTAGTTATCTTCTGAAGATGGATTAAAGCAGGAATGCTTCCAAATGCGAACCTTTTTTACCGTTGGAGTTTGATAATTTGGTAGGGTGTTTTCACGCATAAAGTAAATAGAAAAGGTATCAAGCTGCTGTGACCCTTGGTGCTGAGAATTCCAATTTCGGCAAAGATATCGCCCATAGTAAAGACGATATTTGGAATTGTCCTTGCTCCAAAGATTCATCATGTATTTGCGCCAACGCTCGTTTGGATAAGTCGCAGACACAAGACGCGGCTTTTCCAAAGTTACAGGTGTGCCATTTTTAAAAACATCTATTTCAGTGCCGTCTTTAAGCTGACCTGGAATGACATACCAGCCATCATCTTTAAGTGGATAGGGAGCAAACATACTCCATTTTTGGTCTAATCTCAACACAAGCGTCACCCAGTTAACCACGCTTGGCAGCTTAAAGATAGAGGGAGCAATCGTCCTGAGATTCCACAAAGAGACGCAAAGCAATAAGAGGAAGGCGATAATATCTGTTAACAACGAAGAACGCACTTCCAGAGGACGAAACTTTAAAGGAGTCGTGACTTTAGAGGCGGCGCGGCGATTGTTGGCAATGATTTCGTAGGCTTTTGTACCCACAGACAAGACAGGGCGCCATTCCAACAAGGGAGTTAGAGGTCGAAGTAAGGGTGATAGGTGACAGACGTAGGCGATCGCTTTAAATTTGAAATGTTTGTATCCTTCCCAATCGACCACTACCCAGGAATTGTGCGTTTTCATGTCCGCGAAAATTTCCGGGTCATCCTGAGCTAAAAGCAGTGGCGTTCCTGGCAATACTAAGAAGGTGCGGAGCAGGTATACCGTCTTTTTACAGAAACCACACTCTCCGTCATAGTAGATTTTTAGTCCCTGACGTTGCGGAGTTTGCAGGCGCTGGGAGATCCCATTCCAAAACTCGCTAGGGATGAAAACCAGCCAAGCGATCGCACTGATAAAGGGAAAAAGACCAAGGGTTAGTCCTAGTCCAAAACCGAGATGTAACAGGATAAATGTCGCCACCGCACACAAGCGGAAAAAGCTAGTACGGATGGGGATGAACAGTAAAAATGGCCCTAATAACTCAATCCCCAGCGTCGTGTAGGTTAAAAAGACGAGCAGTGGCGGCGGAAATCCTAAGAAAAATTGACCGATAGGAGTCGCAAACTGATCGATGCTCAAGGCATAATAAACGGCGCTGCCCTCTTTCCACCAGATCGGATCGGACTTCAGCGCCCATGTAAACCAGTAGACAAAGCAGATTTGTAGTGTCAAGGCGACCGTTGCACCGGACAAAATGCGCTCCGGCAAAGCTTTTGAGGATGAATTGAGGGCGCTATCCACCGAATAACACGCCCCTAACGGCAAAAACATTGCCCAAAATAGCAACAAGCGAAATTCGATGTCTCCAGCACTGAGTACCATCGGGTTTCGACTATGAAGGGAAACTAAGAGTGCCCAGGATACGATAGTGACAAATCTTGTCCGATAACCGATTAACAGTGCAAAGGCAATAAATCCAGCAAATAAGAATAGAAAACTTTGAAATAAAGCTTGTCCGCTGAATAAATGTACTGACCAGAACCAAGGATTTAAGAATTGTTCAACCAGTGGGGCGCGGGGAAGGATGCCAAAATCAGTGTAGTGAGCTTTGAGATCCTTAGAACGATTAATCAGATCGGTAACGACGAGCAACGCTAGACCGATGCGAAACAACGCGAGCGATCGCAAGTCCAAGCCAAACAGTTCCTCTAGCTTCCTCTCAAAGCCACTTTTAAATTTTTTCTCCTTGGAGAACATAGAACGTTAGCCCCTTAATTGACAATTCGGTTATAACTAAAATCTCTATAAAAGTCGCCAAAATCGCCATTCATTATCCAAATTACAGTGCCACCGATACAGAAGCACCTTGTTAGCAAAAATTAGGGTTGGAAGTTCAACTAAACTTCCAACCCCCATCGCTTACCGAAACAATGACTATTCAATCAATGAATGGTTTAGTTAGATTTCCGACGGCGCACTACTCTCAGTCCTCCAACCATTAAGGCTAGAGCTGCCACAGTGCCTGGTTCTGGTACCTTTGTTGAACCACCATTATCGCCGCCAGTGGTATCGCCGCCAGTGGTATCGCCGCCAGTGGTATCGCCGCCAGTGGTATCGCCGCCAGTGGTATCGCCGCCAGTGGTATCGCCGCCACCATTATCGCCGCCAGTGGTATCGCCGCCGGTGGTATCGCCGCCAGTGGTATCGCCGCCAGTGGTATCGCCGCCGGTGGTATCGCCGCCAGTGGTATCGCCGCCAGTGGTATCGCCGCCGGTGGTGCCGCCGCCGGTGGTGCCGCCGACAATAGTACCACCTAGCAATTTGTCACTCCCAGCGCCAGCATTTACCTGCTGGAAGCGAACTGCCGCCTGAAGGGTGTTATTTTGAAATCCAGCCAGGAATTGGCTTTCAAGTGTGGCAGCAACAAGGTTTGTACCACTTAATAAAAAGCTGACAAACGTATTGCCGCCCTGAGGAAGGGCACCATTAGCATTGCCACCTTCAAAGTTACCGTTATCAGCAACACCAACGCTAAAGTCACCGACTTGATTACTAAAAGGGGTAAAATTAACGTTTTGTAACAGTGTAGGGAAGAAACTGCTGCCTATGTAGGAGTTGCTAACTACGGACAAACCTTCCAGGAGATCGAACGCAACACCTGTCAGTTTAGACTGAGTGGCTCCAGCGCCGAAAATACTTTGACCAGTAGTGTTGGTGATATCCAGCCCAAGCCGAACGTTGTTTCCTTCCTGAATAAAACTGAAGTCTACAAAAGCTGATGCGCCAGTGGCAGGGTTATTAGAAGATTGACTGGTGGAACCAAAAGATATGCCGAAGGCTTGTGCCGAGCTTGGTACTAGAAAAGAGGATGTAATAGCAATGCCAGCTGCTGCTAAAACGGAAGGTAAAAATGAAGTTACTTTCATCGATGAAATCTCCTTGGTTAAGACACAAGATTAAATTGGCGTTTGTAGATAATGCTTTTTCTTTAGCCCTGCATATTTCACGCTCAGCTAATGTACGCAATATATCAGTGGCTCCTCTAAGCCACAATAGATTCTCAGTAGTTTCTCGATATCTTTAAATAAAATGGCAACGCTCTTTATCGCTACTTCATGATTCTACTGATGAAGATTTTACTTAGTTTATTTACCTAGTTAAAACGAAGCAGTTTGTTAGCTTCTAATTTAAAGCAAGGTGTTTATACTGAGGCTTTATAATAAATTTATATAAAAATAGATTAAGTTTATAGTTTATTAAAATCAAATATCAGGGTTTATACGTAACTTATTGATAGCTTTAAATAAATAGGCATTTTTCTTTATCGTTACTTTACAATCTATGAGGATTCCACGTAAATGATTGATGCTTTTTAAGAAGGCGATCGCTGTTTTTCACTGCGAGATTTAAAGCGTTTTCATCGCTTACGCCATCCTCAAACAGATAGAACACCGCAGACTCGTTTGAGTTCCCACTCATGTTGTGTATTTAAGCCCAGATGATTCTTGCGTAGCCAGTTCTGGCTACTTACAATCGGTTGCCGAGGCAGTTTCTAATACGGTTCACGAAGAAGCTAAAAATTCAAAGCAAAGGTAGGTTGAATTAAGGAGCGAAGCTTAACAAATGCTTCTATGTGTTGGGTTTCGTTCCTCAACCCAACCTACAACTACACGAAGATCGCGCGATCGCTCACACCGATCCGGGTGCTAAAACGATCCCTCAGCTTGCTACAGGGAGTGTCGTCTTGATTCAGCGGCATTGCAGGGGAAGCCGTTATGGAAAAGTAGCATTCCACACTAATTGATTAGCGATTTACCGCTTAATATTGATTCGCAGAGATTTCTACAACAAATGCTGTAAGAGTGCTGGGCACGCGATCGCGTGTCGCCGCCTTGCACTCTACTTCCTTACTCCTTGGCACCATCTACAGGCTTTTAAGCGTTAATCTACAGCCCCAGATGCTTTGAGCGATCGCGCGATCTCCCGGTTTCGATTCATTTGGGCGATCGCCAAAGCCGTGTAGCCACCCCGGTTTTTCAAATTCACATCCGCACCAGCTTTCAGCAATACCTGCACGGCATTCGCATGACCCCGCTGGACCGCCCACATTAAAGCAGTCGCACCAGCATCATCCTGAAGATTGATATCCGCTCCCAACGAGAGTAGCCCTTGCATCACCCCCGCGTGCCCCTGCTCAGCTGCCTTGATTAGCGCACATTTCCCGTCGTTGGTTCGTGTATTGGGCTTAGACCCACCCTCCAGCAGCACTTTCACCGTGTCAGCGTGCCCCTGCAATGCTGCCACAGTTAACGCTGTCTCACCCAGATTCCCCGCGTTAGAATTCGCGCCCTTTCTTAACAGAGCTTCCACAATCGCCGTCTGACCATGCAATGCTGCCACCATCAAAGCGGTATCGCCCAGCTTATTTCGCGACTGGACATCCGCCCCTCGGTTGAGGAGAATTTCTACAACATCAGCATGACCTTCGACAACGGCAAAGTTTAAAGCGGTCTCATCATCTTTATCTTTGGCATTGATATCCGCGCCGCGATCGAGTAGCGCCGTCACAATATCCGTGTTAGCGATCGCTGCCGCAGCCATCAACGGGCTTCCGCCATCCGAGTTTTGAGCATTCACATCGGCACCGCCCTCCAGCAATGCTCTCACTACCTCCGGATGAACTCGATCGATTGCTAGAGTTAAAGCCGTTTCACCTTCTTTGTCTTTCGCATTCACATCAGCGCCTTTCGCTAACAACTGCTGAGTCACTTCTAAACGACCAAACTCCGCAGCTTGTCTCAGCGGGCTTCTACCATCCTTGGTTTCGGCATTCGCATCTGCCCCTGCGTCTAACAAAACCTGCACTGTGTCAGCGTGTCCGAGTCCAGCAGCAAGAAATAAGGGAGAGACGCCATCATTCTCTCTCCTCCCATTCACCTCAGCACCGGCATCTAACAAGGCTTGCACCACCCTAGTTTTGCCCTCCTGCGCCGCCAACATCAAAGCCGTATCCTCAACGTTGTCTTTGACATTGACTTGGGCACCCGCATCCAGCAAGATTTGCACCACGTCAGCATGACCTTTCAGCGCCGCCACCATCAGCGCTGTGCTGCCATCCTCGTTGGCGGCATTCACATCAGCTCCAATGGAAGCTAACATTTTAACCACGTCAATCTGATTCGCTGCCGCCGCTATCATCAAAGCCGTCAGGCGATATCGTTGTCTAAGTTGATTGACGTTTGCACCAGCGTCCAGTAAAAGTCTGACAATCTCGGTGTAGCCGTTCTGGGCGGCAAACATCAAAGCAGTAGTGCCCTCCCGGTCTGTCGCACTGACATTAGCGCCAGCGGTGATTAGCGCTTTTACCCGCTGAATTTCTCCCCGCTTCGCCGCCCTAATTAAGTCTTGATTTGCACTCACCGCTGTTGCCCGATCCCCTCCGCAGCATTGCCAACTTCACCTCAAATTATACTTTTGAGAGGAGGGTGTCGCTTAACCCCCAAGCTTGGAGAGGACAAAGGCAACGAGGAAGCCAACAACGGTGATTAGTCCAGCAAAATCATGGGCTTGCTCGAAAGCTTCTGGAATCATGGTGTCTGATATCATTGCCAGAATTGCGCCTGCTGCCACGGCGGTAGTTGCGGCGATAATTTCTTCAGAGAAGTGACTGAAGATGACATCGCCCAAAAGCGCTGCGATACCAGAAAGAATCGCGATCGCTGCCCACACGCCAAAGATATAGCAAGCTGAACGACCTGCTTTCTTCATGCTAGCGGCGCTGGAGAGTCCTTCGGGAAGATTCGAGAGAAAAACGGCTGCTACCGTCACCCAGCTAACAACTCCTCCTTGAATCATGCTGACGCCAATCGCAATTGATTCCGGAATGCCATCAAGCAGGGCACCGATAGCGATCGCTAAACCGCTCCCACTCGCCTCCTATAAGAGATTTTTGTTGGTTGCCAGAGCGCTTGCGATGCTTGGCACCCTGATAATTCAGATACCAGTTTGCTCCTGTGTAGACAGCAGCACCGCTTACGAAACCAATTGCTGTTGAATCGAAGCCACCCCGCTGATAAGCCTCATCCATTAGCTCAAAAGATAGCGTCGAAATTAGCACCCCGGCACCGAAAGCCATCACGGCTGCGATCGCTTTCGGGGAAATTCGCACAAAATATCCCAACCCGGCTCCGAATAGCAACGCCGATCCACCCACCAATCCCCAGAAACCTGCCTGTAACCAGACTGGCAACATCAGCTGCCCTCCTTCAGAAATTCCTGCCCTGCAATGTTTAACAGATTTTTGACTACTCAATCATCTGAGGTTATGGCGCGGTAATGACGACTACCCAAAGGTAGACAGCCATTATGATAAGTTTTATAAAGTTCCTTAATGAGCCGAATCTTATGAGCTTGGAAATCCCCGTATCGATTAAACCCTGGCTTAATTTTATTCACCCCGCCTTGATGTGGGTGCTACTGGGCACATCCCTCTATGCCCTATATCTGGGCATTCTCGTCCGACGCACTCGCAGTGCTGAAGGGGACGCCAAAAAAGAGCTAATCAAAGGCAGGTTTAACGTCCGGCATTACCAAGTTGGTTCATTGCTGTTGGCGTTGATGGTGATAGGCACGCTTATCGGCATGGGCGTTACCTATATCAATAATGGAAAACTCTTTTTCGGGCCTCACCTGCTGGCAGGTTTAGGCATGACGGGGATGATTGCAGTTTCTGCTGCACTCTCTCCGTATATGCAAAAGGGGCACGATTGGGCACGTTACAGCCACATTTTTTTAAATATTGTTCTTCTGGGGCTGTTTGGCTGGCAAGCTGTCAGCGGTGTAGAAATTTTGCAGAGAATCATCAGCAAGATGTAGCCTTTGGGAGGATGCTAATGGCTAATTGCTATTAGCCATTAGCCATTAGGGATTTAGCCATTAGCCCTTTTCTTGGCTTTTTTAGGCACGGGCAAGCCCAGACTGGTATGAAAGTCTTCCTGGACTTTGGGGGTGAGAGACTTAGAAACTTGTCGCACAATTTGCGCTAATAGGCGATCGCCTGTATTTTGAATCACAGACTTAGGCAACTTGTGAATAAACTTGGGAAACTGAATATAAACGGACAAGTCCAGATGCCACTCAACATAGGTGATCGCAGATACCTGATGTGGGGCGAATCTATCTGCCGGTACTTCCACTAATGTCATCGCCGACTCATAGTCAACGTCATAGCCTGGAGTCACGTAATTCGGAACGGGTACTGTCCGAACTCGATAAACACCTTGATCCCGTGGCAAAAGTTCTAAGCCAATTTTTGGCTCCACCTCATAACCAAACGCACCGAAACGCCCGATTACCAAAGCGTAACCATTCTCTCCTAGGGGTTCTACTTGCATGGGGTGAGCGCAGCGGCAGAACCAACCGTGGTGAGTATCTAAATACTTAGCAACCGTTTCGGCATCGGCATACATCTCCATGCAGCTCTCAAAGTGAGTATGAAATCGAGTCGTTTCATGTATACTCGCGGCTTCTATGGCTGCGTTGTCGGCATCCATGAGACTGGATACTGGATTCAACATTCCTGAGTTAACCTCAAACGGTACCTCAAACGGTTGACGATCGTAGAATTGCGACTGCATCACCTGCTCTCCTGCGCTGGTTGCCGTTTTTCTATATACAGGATTCCCACAATGGGCTGAATTGTTTCCATAAATTCTAATTCTTCAACAAAAGACGACAACGCCTTTGAGTTTCTACAATTAAAAAGTTAGAGTTTACTGCCAACCAAAAAAAATTCTCTGTCCACTCAGCATAGCTTGCGATTCTAAAGACTGGACACGGGTAATTTACGGAGAAATGAATGAAAGCATTTGTAGCAGGGGCAACGGGGGAGACAGGTCGTCGGATTGTACAAGAGCTGGTGCAGCGGAATATACCTGTTCGAGCGTTAGTTCGAGACATCGAAAAAGCTAGGCAGATTCTACCAGATGCCGCTGAATTGGTAGTTGGCGATGTTTTACAGCCAGAAAGCCTCTCTTCTGCCCTAGGTGATAGTACGGTTTTACTGTGCGCCACAGGTTCTAGCCCCGGCTTTGACCCGACTGGACCCTACAAGGTGGACTACGAAGGCACTAAAAATCTAGTGGATGCCTCTAAGGCAAAGGGAATCGAGCATTTTGTGCTGGTTTCTTCAATTGGTGCTTCTCAATTTTTGCATCCGCTGAATCTGTTCTGGCTGATTCTGGTGTGGAAGAAGCAAGCAGAGGAATATATTCAGAAAAGCGGGTTGACCTACACAATTGTGCGGCCTGGAGGTCTTAAAAACGAAGAGAACTCAGAGCCAATCGCTATGTACAAGGCTGACACTCTGTCTTTAAGTGGCAGCATTCCCCGTACTAAGGTCGCGAAGGTGTGTGTTGAAGCGCTATTTCAACCATCGGCTCGCAATAAAATTGTTGAAATCATTACCAAGGCAGAGGCTCCTGAAAAAAGCTGGGAGCAGATGTTTGCCAGTGTGGCCTAATTATGTTCTCAGCCATCGGGCGTTTTCTCGCCGGGATGTTTTCAGCGATCGGGAGTTTTCTCATCGGGATGCTGAGCATGACGGCGGTGCTGTGCTTGTTGCTTTATCTTAAAGACTGGGAGCAGCTGCGCGATCGCGGCTTCTCCTACGGAAACTCGTCGGTGGCTCCACTGAACGGAAACGGTACCGCTCCCTTGGCAATGCAAGGGGGCGATCCTTATATCCGTGCCTTGATGCGGACAATTTCTGCTAGTGAAGCAAATGTTGCCCAGCCTTATCGGGTCATCTATGGCGGTCAGTATGTCCAAGACCTCAGCCAGCATCCCCAGATGTGCATCCCGATTGGTGTTGGCCCTAATACGGGAAAATGTTCTACTGCTGCTGGTCGCTATCAGATGCTCAACACGACGTGGCTTGAGAAGGCTCAGCGCTATCACCCGCAGCCTTCAGAATTTATGTTTTGGCACTCTTATAGCTTTGAGCCACAATTTCAGGACGCTGTAGTTTATGCGTGGCTGAGTGACCGGAAAGCCTGGAAAGTAGACATTTCCAAGTTGCTGCGTCAAGGGAAACTAAAAAAGGTGTTGCGGCTGCTATCTGGCACTTGGACAAGTCTGGGCTATGGGATAGAAACCAACTCTATGAGTGGGAAGTTGCCAGAAATTTATGAGCAAATGCTAAAAGAAGAGCTACAAACTTATGGATAAAAAACCGACGCGAGTGCGGGTTTCCAAATTTAATCTAGTTCAGTGAACTTTAGTATCCATCACACTCTTCAGCTTGCCCTAAAATATCTTTCCCCTCATTGTTTGTAACGTAGACTTACTAGAAATTCATCCGAATCAGCAACGTTTTGCGGTTAGAAGAGGCAACACCTCCTTCTGGAGCTGACGTGTTGAAAAAAATCGGCATAGCCATTACCACCAGCCCAATTAGAAAAATATGAGCGATTAAGTCAAAGGTTGTGAAACCTTTGCTTGTACTTTTTTTGAAACCGGGTAGTAAGCACAAAGCTGGGCGGTGGAGATTCATGGCGGACTCCAAAGGAGGTGAGGTCGAACAATCTATTACTATAGATAGTTGAATTAATAGACTGTTCCCACCGTTTTTTTAAGGGACTTTTGATGAATGCGATCGCCTTTCTCCGTAGAAACCCTTGCTTTTGCTCCTTTTTTTCCGGACGTTGTTAAGTTTTTAAGAAAAAAACTTAACAACGTTTGCCAAAGCAGTGATAATTTTCTTAAGCTTAAAAGCTCCTTGAGAGCTTGATGTCAGAGAAAAACCAAGTATTGATTAGCCAACATAAGTTTAAGCACCTATAAAGCTATTTTTCATAGATTTCTAAAGGTAATCCGTCTGGATCGCTAAAGAATGTAAACCGCTTGCCAGTCATCTCATCAAGTCTAATATCTTCTACCTGCACTCCTTGGTTTTTTAAATAGTAAACAGCTTCATCTATATTTTTGACAGCAAACGCTAAATGCCTCAATCCGCAAGCTTCAGGGTGACTTAATCTTTGAGGAGGATTAGGAAATGAAAAAAGCTCAATTTGATCGCCGCGACCAACTCTCAAATCTAATTTGTAAGAATTTCTTTCTTCTCTAAAGGTTTCTTGGATAATTGAGAATCCTAAAACCTCTACATAAAACTTTTTAGATTTTTCATAGTTAGAGCAAATAATCGCGGCATGATGAATTCCTATTGTTTCCATAAAATGAAATTCCGCACAACGGCAACCAATAAACTACATTTCTGATAGTAACTTGACTTTTTCAAAGTCAAGTTACTAACTTAAATTAATTACAACTGTAATCAGTCGGGTTTTTTACAATATCAAATTAGTTTAATAGCTATTATTTAGAATGTTGTTCCAGCATCCCACCCAAAAGCGGAGACACGTATTTAGCATTTGGTTTTTTGTTCGCAACATATACACTTCTTAGCTTCCCTTTTTAAGCCCGATTGGGAGAGCGTTAAGGTCGCGTCTCAAAACCCAAACTGCTTTAGTGTAAGCATTACTTTAACAAATATAATTAACTTGGTACAGACTTAGCTAAAAACCGCCTAACTTTTTCAAAAAATACCTTTGGACTTTCCACATGAATATTGTGCCCACAATTACTAATTAGATTAACCTCGGCTGCTTTACACAATTTCGCCATTTCCGAGTTAATGACTCTAAACTTATTATCATATTCACCTACTAGCAAAAGCATAGGGTTTTGGTTTTGTTTGAGCGCTTCCCATAAAGAAGGTTGGCATCCAGTACTTAAATTACTTAGGGACTTAGCCAATTCAAAGGGATTATTTTGTAGCCGAGACTCTATTATCTGCTCAAATTTCAGATGTTTTTTGAGAGAGACAAAAAGCGGCTGGTCGTACCAATTTGTTAAAAATTCTAAAAAATCAATGGTTACTAATTCCTGCGATAATTCTAGATCCCGCTGAAGTCGCTTCCATCGTTCCTCTTCGGTCTTCAACCCAGGCGATGCCGATTCCAAGACAACTTTAGGAAAACGTTCGGGGAAATGAAGGGTCAAATATAAAGCCAATCGTCCACCCATCGAATAACCAACCAAAAAACATTTTTCAATGCTTAACTGTTCTAGCAGGTTGAGCAACGCCTGGGCAGTATTTGCCATTTTATAGCACTCATCTTCACCCATAACCTTAGTTTGTCCATGACCTGGAAGATCAACAGCAAGACAACAAAATTGGTCAGACAAAAATGAGATAACTTGATTAAATTCGTTGCAGTCACCCATAAAGCCATGTAAAAACAGGATTATCGGTTTATCTGCGCTACCGCTCAAAGAATAGTGAAATTGATAATCAAACGTCATCCTCTACAACTGTTTGCTCAAATCTGATTTGCTTAATCGTAATGCACGTCAGGATAGCGATCGCATCCTCTGTCACCAACACTACCAGTTGCGATCGCTATCCTGACTGGAGCTGCAAGCAATGCAGTAGAATTTATGCTGCTCTATTCGTTGGCAATTCCGACTCCGGAATTAGGAAGGTTTTGCTATCCCTGTGTACAGAGGCAATCGAACCGGGTTAACCGTGCGATCGCTTCCTCCAACTTCCCCAACATAGTGCCATCACTAAAAACATTAATATATTTTATTGTTTTTTACTTAAACATTAAATTCTTTTATTAGTTTTATTGGGAATTATGCTACGTTTCTAAAGTAAATATTAGGCTAATAAAAGTCAATACTATGACAAAAAATACTAACTATTCCTATCTCAGTGAATTCACATAATCAAGATATTTTGGTACATATTTAAATGTTATTGTTTGATTCACTGATTATTGTTATTTTTAAGGTTGATTCTTTGCTAAATTTTTTAAGCAAAAAACAAAGTAATTATTCTATTTTTTAATTTTATCAAAATATATTCATATAAAAATATATTTTATTTTTAGTCGTTACTAATACCAATCGTTGGTTCTATTAATTTAAACAAATTAAAAAAGCAGTCTATGTTAACTAATGTCGATAGTTTATAATCATGCTTAATTCATTTTAAATCGATCCCCGTAGACTCGACAACCTGTAAAAGCTGATTTAAGCACAGTTTTATACAATATTGTGATAAATAAAGGTTTACGTTTAAAGCCAATTGCCAATCTATCGCATAGCTAAACATTTTCCATGTGTAAGCAACTTAGGAGGTGAATCAAAACGCAGACAATGTTTAGAATTGTATGGCTTTTATTATCAAAAAAATTCAAACTCGCTTTTTTACATTTAGTAAAATAAACAATAAAAATATATTATCTAAAGGCTCTTCATTAAAATAGCTTTAACAAAATTAAAAGTCGTAAAAATGTGAAGATTGTACTTCTATATGTGCTAAAAAATACCTCCAAAAACATTGAATTCTGAAAATTTGAGACATCAGCATTTACAAGCACTTGAGAGAAGAAAAATTGAAGGATCGCTAGTCCTTTTCCAAAGGGATGAGACAGCAGCTAGCTTCTTACTTGTGGTACTCTCACAAATAGTTGAGCTGAAAGAATTTGCGAACTTTTCATAGTAGTTGCCTTTGTGTCTTCGCGTCTCTTGAGCAAAAATCTCAAATCAGCTCTTCCCGACGTGTCGTAGATGTTCGCTTCTTCATTTCAGCCACAACTGCCACCCCGTCATGATTGTCGCTGTGGTTTCAGATATCAATTTCATAAACTACCGAGGGAATAATCATGCCAAAGATAGAATTGACAATTAGGCAGGTAATTGACTTAGTTAAACAACTGCCACAGGAGGATAAATCCATACTCTTGGACACCCTCGCCTCGGAAAGAAAGATGAATGGCACAGATAGGTTAACAGAGAAAGAGCAGCAGATGCGCGTCTTGAGTGCTGAACGGGGGCTGGATTGGGACAGCTTGAGTGAAGACGACCAAGAGGTGCTTGTTGATAAGTTGCTGCATAAGCATAAGTAAATCCCTAGCTATATCGTTGTCTTCGATACCAATGTTTTTTTCTGGCTTCCACGCAAAGGGAAGCCAGTTTTGTAATCTAACTAAACTAAGGCAAAAATCGATCCAAAGCTTCTTTTAGCTTTTCAATTTCAACTTCAATATTGCCTTCTTCAGCTGCGCGGGCAATACACTCAGTTAAATGTTCATCCAAAATTATCCGCGCCACCCGATCTAGGGCACCCCGCACAGCAGCAATCTGCACGAGAACTTTGGGGCAGGATTCGCTTTCCTGCACCATATTTTTGATGCCTCGGACGTGTCCTTCAATCCGAGACAAGCGATTAACAACCCGCCGCAGTGATTCTTCGCTGTGGACATGATGATGGGGAGACTCTTCATCCCCATGCTCGTGGGTATGTGAACGACCGTGGACGGGCAAGGTTTCGTCAGTTAGCGGATTCGATCCAATCATGGAGAGTCAATAAGGCAGCATTTGTATTCCACATCGTAGCCTATTTAAGTATCTGCTCTTCTAGAGATGAAAAATTGTACTACACTCCACTTCGTGTCCCTACGCTAATGTGTCGCCTCAAAGAATGCGTCTTTATGTTTATAGAAATTTGAGATGTAGGGAAAACCGCATCAGTGCTTGAGCCTAAGTTCAGTCGTTTCACCTGTAAAAATAACTATAGGGATATTTTTGTTACCAGATAGATCATCACAAAGCTAGAAAATTGATGCTATGCAATTTCCAAAGTTTTTTCGGTTTCTGCGTCAAGTCAGTACCTATGTAATTGCCACCTTTCTAGGAGGCATTTTGGCGTTTGGCGCTTATCGTGTCTTGCCGTCTCAGGCTGGCCCTGCTCCCAAAGAAGTTGCACTTACTCCAGGGGCATCAGAGCTGGTAGCGCAAAGCAGTATTTCTAGAATTCCCAATACTGCTGCAACTGGCAGTTTTGTCACCGCAGCGGTGAATCGGGTAGGAGCGGCAGTCGTCAGAATTGATACCGAGCGCACAGTCAACCGTAACATCGATCCGTTGTTTGACGACCCCTTCTTCCGGCGTTTTTTTGGTGAAGAGTTGCCCAGAGGGCCGATGCAAGAGCGCCTACGCGGTCAAGGCTCTGGTTTCATTATTGACAAGAGTGGGATTATTTTGACAAATTCCCATGTGGTCAATCAGGCGGATAAGGTGACTGTCACCCTTAAGGATGGACGCACAATAGAGGGGAAGGTACAAGGTGCCGATCCGGTAACGGATTTGGCGGTGGTCAAAATCGATGGAGGTAGCGACTTACCCGTGGCACCTCTTGGAGATTCTAACGAAGTGCAAGTGGGTGACTGGGCGATCGCAGTCGGCAATCCACTAGGATTGGATAACACCGTCACCTTGGGAATTATCAGTACCCTTAAACGCTCCAGTGCCGCTGTGGGGATTCCTGACAAGCGATTGGATTTCATTCAAACCGATGCAGCCATTAATCCAGGTAACTCCGGTGGGCCACTCTTAAATCAACAGGGTGAAGTAATTGGAATCAACACGGCGATTCGTGCTGACGCAATGGGGATAGGCTTTGCAATTCCGATTAATCAAGCCAAAACAATTTCTGTTCAGCTGGCGCGTGGAGAAAGAGTCGCTCATCCCTATCTCGGCGTTCAAATGGCAACTCTAACGCCCCAAGTAGCGGCTGAAAACAACAGCGACCCCAATGCTCCCCTACAGGTGCCAGAAATCAACGGCGTCCTAGTCGTGCGAGTGTTGCCAAATACCCCAGCTGCCAAAAGTGGAATGCGCCGGGGGGATGTGATTTTGGAGATTGATGGGCAACCCGTGAAGACTGCCGCCGAGTTGCAGAGAATTGTCGAGAATAGCCGTGTCGGTCAGGTTATACAGATGAAGGTGCAGCGCGCCAGCCAAGCGACATCCATTAGCGTCCGCGCTGGTGAATTGCAAGAACAGTCTTAATTAGTGCTGAGGGCTGAGAGGTGAGGACTGAGTGCTTGAGACCTGAGGATTGAGTGAATTAAAAGTAAAAAGGAATAGAGAAGAGAATATTCTCTTCTCTATTCCTTTTCTAACGTCTGCAACTTTTTCTTAACTTTCTTAACCCCCTTTTTAAGGGGGAGAAATACAGAAAGTTGCACACCGCGTTTACTACTTTTTATCTCCTCTTTCTACTCTCTCTTCAGTTCTCGGTACTCATTACTCTCTAGTCGTCGTCCTCAAAGTCGTCGTCATCCTCAACATCGTCAATGAGGTCGTCGTCATCATCAAGAACTGGAGAGATAGCGCCGCCCATTCCATAAGTAGGCCGTTCTTCAAATCCAAGACCTGGGCTGTAAGCACGAGCTGTTCGGTCATCCAGCACCACGTCCAGCGCGTCCTCCTCAACATCCAGTCCGGAACCGAAGCCAGATGCTGACATATCAACATCTGAGCTGATGCTGTCCTCATAGGCATTGAACCCGGTTCCTGCCGGAATCAGTCGCCCAATGATCACATTCTCCTTCAGACCGCGCAGCCAGTCAGATTTGCCTTCAATTGCTGCTTCGGTGAGAACCCGCGTCGTTTCCTGGAAAGATGCCGCAGAAATAAAGCTATCTGTATTCAGCGATGCCTTGGTAATCCCCAGCAACATCGGCGTATATTGCGCCGGTGCCCCGCCAGTAATTGCCATCGCTTCATTCACTTGCTCAATCTGCCGCAGTTCCACCAACTCTCCCGGCAGCATCGTGGTATCGCCGCCATCATCCACCCGGACTTTCGAGGTCATCTGGCGCACAATCACCTCAATATGCTTATCAGAAATATCAATCCCCTGAGATTGATAAACCGACTGCACTTCATTCACCAGGAAAGTCTGAACCTTTTGCAACGCCATCAGCGCCGCTTCGTAGACTCCCATCGTTTCCCGGTAATGCTCAAAGAAAATCTCTAGAATTTCATGGGGGTTGGCAGGACCATCGGTTAGCGCCTCCGCAGTCTCTACAACCATGTCATCTCCCACAATGACGTTCTGTCCGGGACCAAGGGGATAGTCAGCCACGACGCCGTCCGATTCAATGACTTTAATCTCCTCTGCGTCCTGCTGAGGTCCGTAAACGACCTGAGCCGTTCCCGAACGCCGTGCCAAAATACACGCTTCTTTTGGCTTCCGTGCCTCCAGCAGTTCTTCAATACGTGGCAAACCTTGGATGATATCCCCAGTTTTCGCCCGCTCAAAGACTAGCAGCACTAGGTTGTCACCCCGCTGCACCAAGTCTCCATCATCGATATGCAAGACGGCTCCGGAAGACACGCGATAAGGACGAGCTAGACGCATCTGGATCGAATCCTCCAAGATGGCGGAAATTTGACCCGACTCTGGGGCAAGTACGCCAGAGGCGATCTCAGTCCCTGCCACTAACAGCGCTCCCACTTTTACGGTGGGTTTAGCGCCTTTCGTGTCAACACTTATGCGGTCGGTATCCCGAACCAGCAGCACCCGGCGAATCGAGGCTTCTCCAGCGCGAATCCCCCGGACTTCTCCGGCATCCTTGCACTGAATTTCCGTGCGAGCCACAACGGCTCCTGGCTCGATCTGCTGACCGTCAGTCACCATAATCCGTGTATGGGTACTGCCAGAAAGTGGATCTGCCGCTGTATCGCGACGAATCACCAGAGATTCCGAAACCAAGAGCTGTAAACGCATTTCTGAAGTCCGAGGCGAAAGTTCAGAACTTACGGTTGAAAGCGCGGAGCTTTCTTCGTCGTCCTTGCCTTTTGCTTCAACTCCCTTTCCTTCAATTGGCAGCAACTCAATATCCGCCGCCAGTAGTTCCAAAGCACCGATGCTCTCGGAACTGCTCTCACTTTCAGTTCCATAGCCAATTTCCAGAACCAATTGCGTCCGCAGCAGTTCCAGCCCTCCGATGGACTTCACCCGTTCCCCATCTTTGTAAGGAAGCCGCTGAACTGCCCGCAGCTCAATCTTGTAACGTCCCCTGCCAGAAATAGAAGCTTGAGACGGTACGCTCGGCTCATCGGGAACGTGAAACTCAGTCACCGGACGCAGCAACAATGCAGGGCCTTCAGGGGTTTCCACAAATTCGGTATAGCGCAACTCGCTAACCGTCAGCCCTGGCATAACTTCCTGTCCGGGATAGAACAGCGATCCATCTGTTCCCATCACTGCTTCTGGGTCATCGACCAAATGTAGTTCACCGGGCTTAATCACGATTTCCCGTAGGATATCGTTTTTCTGGGTTACTTCCACTATCCCAGCTGTTTGACAGAAGATATCTTTGACGACCTCTGTCATGGCTTCTACGTATTGACCGTCTTCCACTTGCAGGAGGGAGATATCCTTGTTCACTTCATGGGATTCTTCTGGAATCCACAGCAAGGTGCCGCCTTTGATGACTTCGTATCCTTGTTTTGCCTTGGCTTTTTTGGCAACTTCCACACCGGCGTATTTGATAATTCCCCCGGTCTGGGTGTTATAGCGATCGTCAATTAAGTCGGCTACTACCTGGTGGTTTTGAACTTTTGTCCCTGGGGTGGCCTTCAGGGAAAAGCGCTGATTGTCGGCGGTATAAATTACATAATGGTCGCGGCCTTGAGTCGCTTCCATTCGCACCCGTGCTTGGTCTAACAGCACGCTAGCGGTAATAATTTCAATTTCTCGTCCCCGCGAACCAGCGTCATCAGCTTTTAGCCGGACGACACCACCATGCTCGCTCACCAACTTGGTTTCTGCGAGTACGTCGTTGCGATCCACCACTTTACCGTTCTGCACGACGGCTTCGGCACCTGGAGGTAGGTTGTAAACTTCTCCAGACAAAATCCACAACAAACCACCCCGCGCCGCAATCCGGGTGGTGTTCCCCTGGCGGTCGGTTTTTTCTTCTGGAAGCAGACCTTCAAACTTCACTTCGCCTGCCAGGTCAGTGGTAACGTCTTTGGCGGCTTTTTCTGTATGGGCGCGAGTGGAAGAAGCGATCGCAACTTCACCCAATAGCTGTTCTGCCGTTACCGTGCTGCCATTGACACAGTACAGGGTGGAATTTTGAGTGAGCGGAATCGAGATTTGCTCCTGAGTGCTGTCTACCGGATCGAGAATCAATTCCGCATTGGTCGATTCCACCAGCAAGGCATCTTCCCCGTGCCGCGTCCGCAGTCCCCGCGTCCGCATCCCTCGGCTGAAGCGCACTTTGGCGGTCATCGGCGCACGGACTTGTCGCGCCACTTCGCCAGTGAAGACGCCGCCAGTGTGGAACGTCCGCATGGTGAGCTGGGTGCCTGGTTCGCCAATCGACTGAGCGGCAATAATTCCCACCGCTTCCCCCAGATCCACGAGATGCCCGTGGGCGAGGCTCCAGCCGTAACAATGTTGACACACGGAACGGGCGGCTTCGCAGGTCAGGGGCGATCGCACGAAAACTTCTTCTATCCCAGCCTTAACAATGTTCAGCCCCATTTCTTCTGACATCGGCTGATTGCGGGGCATGACCACTTCCCCCGTGGTGGGATGAACCGCATCTTCTACTAAAACGCGACCCAGCAGGCGATCGGACAAAGGAATCAGCACCCGATCGTCCGAAGTCATGCTGCGTAAGCGAATCCCTCGCTGGGTGCCGCAGTCCACTTCTCGAACAATTACATCCTGAGACACATCCACCAGGCGGCGGGTAAGATAGCCGGAATCCGCTGTACGTAGAGCGGTATCTACCAATCCCTTCCGTGCCCCATAAGACGAGATAATATATTCCGTGACGGTCAAACCTTCCCGGAAATTCGTCTTAATCGGCAGACCAATAATCTCTCCCTGGGGGTTTGCCATCAATCCACGCATTCCCACCAGCTGACGCACCTGAGAAATATTTCCCCGCGCCCCAGAAAACGCCATCATATAGACCGAATTCAGGGGATTTTTTTGTCTAAAGTTGCGAACCACCTCATCCTTTAGGGCTTCACTGGTGCTATTCCAGGTATCGATAACCTTTTGGAAGCGCTCCACCTCAGTGATTTCGCCCCGCGTGTAGCGTGCTTCTGTAGAGCGAATTTCAGTTTCGGCAGCGTCCAGCAACTGCCGCTTAGAATCCGGCACCTGCAAGTCATCCACACTAATCGAGACACCCGCTTTAGTCGCGTAGTGGAAGCCCAAATCTTTCAGGCGATCTGCCATTTGGGAGGTGCGGGCACTACCGAAATGCGTAAATGCCCAGGCAACCAGTTTCTTCAGTTGCCCTTTGTCCACCATCCGATTATGAAAAATATTTTTGATTTCTGGTTGCTCTGCCATAAGTTAGGACTGAGGTATAAGGACTGTTAGCGTAGCGGCGCTCTACTCGCAAAACGAGTATTTAAAGAAGACTGAGCGATGAGGCGTATTCGCGTAGGGCCATTCAACTCGCGGACTGAGCGAACACAGAACAAGCGAACACAAAACACCGGAGCGAGGACGTGAGTGAGGAGGAAAGTCAAAACTCTTTGCCCGATCCTCAATCACTCCGTCCTCAACACTGATTTATATTGCCAATGCCTCTTGAATCGTCTTATTGTAGATAATTCGACCGGGCGTCGTCCGAATGTATTGGGTCAAGACATTTCCTTCCTTGTCTTGCCGCACTCGACGGAAGTTGTAGGTTGTCCAGACGGTGCCATCAGCTAAGGTTTCCACCTTTTCCGGCTCCGCATCCGGTTTATCATTCTCTACTATCCCGTCAAAGCGCACCCAGATGTAGGCGTGTAAATCTACCGCAGACTGCTCATAGGCTAAGAGCGCATCATCCAAGCTGGCGAAATAACCTCCAGCACCCTTGGTCGCTGCTGGGTTTTCTGCCGTTAGGTAATAGCAGCCTAATACCATGTCTTGGCTAGGCGTTACAATGGGTCGGCCCGTCGCTGGAGAGAGAATGTTATTAGAAGCCAGCATCAGTAACCGCGCTTCTGCCTGAGCCTCCAAAGAAAGCGGTACGTGAACCGCCATCTGGTCGCCATCGAAGTCCGCGTTGAACGCCGGACATACCAGTGGGTGCAGCTGAATTGCTCGACCTTCTACCAGAATTGGCTCAAACGCTTGAATCCCTAGACGGTGCAGCGTTGGTGCCCGGTTTAGCATCACCGGGTGTCCGGCAATTACTTCCTCTAGCACGTCCCACACAGAGGCATCCCCGCGCTGAATCAGCTTCTTGGCTGCCTTGATATTATTGACCAGTCCGCCGCGAATCAGCCGGTGAATTACAAACGGTTGGAATAACTCAATTGCCATTTCTCGTGGCAAGCCGCATTGGTGGATTTTTAGCTTTGGTCCCACCACAATTACAGAACGTCCGGAGTAGTCTACTCGCTTACCCAACAGGTTTTGCCGGAAGCGTCCCTGCTTACCTTCAATAATGTCTGACAGAGATTTCAGGGGTCGATTATTGGCTCCTACTACCGTCCGTCCCCGACGACCATTATCGATAAGCGCATCCACAGCTTCTTGCAACATCCGCTTCTCGTTGCGAACAATGATTTCCGGTGCCAAGATTTCTTGGAGCCGTGCTAAGCGGTTGTTGCGGTTAATTACCCGACGATACAAGTCATTCAAGTCAGAAGTGGCAAATCTGCCGCCATCCAGCTGCACCATTGGACGCAAATCTGGCGGAATTACCGGAATCACCGACAGCACCATCCACTCTGGCTTAGAACCAGTCGCGATGAAGTTGTCAATCACTCTCAAGCGCTTAATCAGTTTCGCCCGCTTCTGACCCTTAGCATTGGCAATTTCCTCTCGTTGGGACTCAGCCTCTGCTTCCAAGTTAATGTCCTGCAAGAGACGTTGCAGCGCCTCAGCACCAATTCCCACCTCGACACCTTGCAGGGTAGAATCTTCGCTATAGAGCTGCTCCTCAATTTCCAGCCACTGATCTTCCGTCAGCAACTGCTTGTAACTGAGATTCTCCGCATTGCCAGGACTGAGTACCACATAGGCATTGAAATAGACAATCTGCTCCACATCCCGCAGGGGCATATCCAGCAGAATCGACATATAGCTGGGAATGCCCTTGAGATACCAAACGTGAGCCACAGGTGCCGCTAGCTTAATGTAGCCCATACGGTGACGACGCACCCGCGATTCTGTCACTTCTACGCCGCAGCGTTCGCAGACAATACCTCTGTGGCGCACCCGCTTGTACTTGCCGCAGTGGCATTCCCAATCTTTTGCGGGACCAAAAATGCGCTCGCAGAAAAGGCCATCCATTTCTGGTTTGAGCGTCCGGTAATTAATCGTTTCGGGTTTCGTAACCTCACCCACCACTTGACCATTGGGCAGGTTTCTTTGCCCCCAATCCTGAATTCGCTTTGGCGATGCCAGAGCAATTTTGACGTAGTCAAACCGCTGTTCTAGCTGATGTCTCATCTGTCGCTGCGCTCCAATTAAAAATTAAAAATGAAAAATTAAAAATTAAAGAATTCCTAATTTTTAATTTTTAATTTTCCATTTTTCATTGATTAAACTTCGTCTTCTTCCAGTTCCTCGCGGCTGAGAGATTCATAGGTGGGTCGCGTCGGCGTCCGGCGATTTGACACATCCGCCATCAAGTCAACCTCTACGTGTCCCGTGGTTCCGTCCTCGGTCGTCTCCACCTTATGGACGGCAATATCTAAACATAGAGATTGCAGTTCTCGCATCAACACCTTGAACGATTCTGGTGTTCCCGGTCGCGGAATCGCCTTGCCTTTCACGATCGCATTCAGCGCTTCGTTTCGCCCCTGCATATCGTCGGATTTCACCGTCAGCAACTCCTGCAAAATGTAGGCAGCGCCAAAAGCTTCTAGCGCCCACACTTCCATTTCGCCAAATCGCTGTCCGCCCTGCTGCGCTTTGCCTCCCAAGGGTTGCTGCGTCACCAAAGAGTAGGGTCCCGTAGAACGGGCGTGGATCTTGTCGTCTACCAGGTGTACTAGCTTCAGCATATACGCCTTGCCCACGGTAATCGGACGGTCAAAGGCTTCCCCAGTACGCCCATCAAAGACTCGGAGCTTTCCGGCTTCATCAGGGTTAAACAGCCAGTTCTTCCCGGTCTTCTTCCTCGCCTCCTCCAACTTTCCATGCACCGACTCGCGGCTTTTTTCCGCTCCGTGCATTTCATCAAAGGGAATCACTTTGAAGCGGACATTTAAGTTCTCACCAGCCCATCCCAGCAAGCACTCAAACACCTGCCCCACATTCATCCGTGAGGGCACTCCGAGTGGATTGAGCACGATGTCCACGGGGGTTCCATCTGGCAGGTAGGGCATATCTTCGGCGGGTAATATCCGGGAAATAATTCCCTTATTACCGTGCCGTCCCGCCATCTTGTCGCCCACTTGGATTTTGCGCTTCTGCGCGACGTAGACACGCACCACCATGTTCGCTCCGGGGGGCAGTTCGTCGCCCTGTTCGCGGGTGAAGACGCGCACGTCTACCACGCGCCCTTTCTCCCCGTTGGGCACTCGCAGGGAGTTGTCGCGTACATCCCGCGCCTTTTCACCGAAAATTGCCCGCAGCAGTTTCTCTTCCGGTGGCTGGTCGGATTCCCCTTTGGGCGTCACCTTTCCTACCAGAATGTCCCCAGCTTCTACCCAGGCTCCAATTCGGATAATCCCGGTTTCATCCAGGCTTCGCAAGCTATCTTCCCCGACGTTAGGAATTTCCCGCGTAATTTCTTCGGGTCCTAGCTTGGTTTGCCGTGCCTCGATTTCGTACTTCTCAATGTGGATGCTGGTGTAGACATCGTCGTAAACCAGCCGTTCGCTGATTAAGATCGCGTCCTCGTAGTTGTAGCCTTCCCAAGGCATATACGCTACCAGGATATTCTGCCCCAAAGCCAGTTCGCCCCCTTCGGTAGCAGAACCGTCGGCAAGTACCTGTCCGGCAACGATGCGATCGCCCTCATACACTAAGGGTCGCTGATTCAAGCAGGTATCCTGGTTTGAGCGCTGATACTTCTGCAACTCATACTCGATCTGCGGTCCGTTGGGTTCCCCGGTTTCGTCGAAACTCCGCACTGCGATCCGCGTCGCATCCACAAAGGTGACTTCCCCGTCGTATTTGGCAACCACGACCATCCCGGAGTCCCGCGCCGCCTGGGCTTCCAAGCCAGTCCCGACTAGGGGTCGCTCTGGCTTCAATAACGGCACTGCCTGCCGCTGCATGTTCGATCCCATCAACGCTCGGTTGGCATCGTCGTGTTCCAAAAAGGGAATCAACGATGTGGCAACCGAAATAATCTGCACCGGCGACACCGCTACATAATCCACCATGTCGGGTGTCGTGGTGGTGAAATCTTGGCGATATCTCACCGCTACCGATTCTCCCAAGATCCATCCATCCACATCCATCGGGATGTCCCCTGGCGCGACTTGCAGATCGTCTTCCTCATCTGCCGTCATATATACCGGCGCTTGTTCCTTGAGTACCCGTCCGTTTTCTACCTTCCAGAACGGCGTCTCTACAAATCCATAGGCATTCACCCGCGCATGAGTTGCCAAAGAGCCGATCAATCCAGCGTTCGGTCCTTCTGGCGTCTCAATCGGGCAAATCCGCCCGTAGTGGCTCGGATGAATATCCCGCACGGCGAACCCTGCGCGTTCCCGCGTTAGTCCTCCCGGACCCAACGCTGAGAGTCGCCGCTTGTGAGTCAATTCCGCTAAGGGATTTGTCTGATCCATAAACTGGGACAACTGGGAGGAGCCGAAAAACTCCTTAATCGCCGCTACCAAAGGCTTCGGGTTTACCAAAGAAGCGGGTGTTAGGGTTTCGGCATCCGAAACGGTCATCCGCTCCCGGATAATCCGCTCTAAGCGGTTCAAGCCGACGCGCACTTGGTTTTGCAATAGTTCGCCTACTGAGCGCACTCTTCGGTTCCCCAAGTGGTCGATATCATCGGTAATCCCGATGTCATATTCCAAGTTGATCAAGTAGTCTACCGCTGCCAGAATATCGGTTGGGGTCAGCACGCGCACTGTATCCGGCACGGAGAGCCGCAGCTTCTTGTTCAGCTTATAGCGACCAACGCGACCCAGGTCGTAACGCTTCGGATCGAAGAAGCGCGATTCCAACAACTGCTGTCCGCCAGAAACCGTTGGTGGTTCACCGGGTCGTAGTTTCCGATATAGCTCCATGAGCGCTTCTTCTTCGGAAAACTGCCCTTCTTTCTCAATGGTCTTCTGGAAATATTCTGGGTGACGCAACGCATCAAAAATCTCAGAGTCGGAAAGCCCCAAGCTCTTGAGTAATACCTGTGCCGACAGTTTGCGCGTCTTATCGATTCGTACCCACACTAAGTCGTTTTTATCGGTTTCAAACTTCAGCCACGCGCCCCGGTTGGGAATAAGAGAAGCTGAGTAGGTACGGCGTCCGTTTTTGTCGGTTTCCGATTTGTAATAAACTCCGGGGCTTCGCACGATTTGGTTAACGATCACCCGCTCGGCACCATTAATAATAAATGTGCCTCGGTCGGTCATTAGGGGCAAATCGCCGATGAAGACTTCTTGCTCTTTAATCGTGCCGTCTTCTTTATTAATGAGCCGCGTCGGAACGTACATTTGTACGGCATAGCTTGCGTCCCGACGCTTGGCTTCATCTACATCGTACTTGGGTCGCTTGAGTTTGTAGTCTTTGCCCAAGAAGTGCAACTCCAGCTTGCCGGTGTAATCGGTAATCGGCGAAAAGCTGTTAAGTTCTTCAATCAGACCTTCTTCCAGGAACCAGCGGAAGCTGGCTCGCTGAATTTCTACCAGGTCTGGCAACATATAAGCAACTGGAGTGGAGGTCTGATTAGTCATGCTTTTCCTCTTGCAAAAGAATTCAGGAATTACCTGTCGTAAGGGTGGGTTTAAGAAGAATGCCAGTGGGGAGACCCGACTTCCCAATCAACCCGATCGTCTAGAACTCAAAAGTCATCCGTTAGTAAGGATGAATCCTGAATTGATTCGTCCTCCATCGTTGATGGTTTTGAATTCGTCCTTCATCTTTAGATCCTTCCCATCTAGCGGGATGGAATTCGTGCCAAAGTAAGCAGTAGCGGCGAAGTATGCCTCACTCGTCCCCAAGGACAAGCGATTGGCAAGAACAAAATGAGCCGTTTAGTCCCCACTAGCAGGGAAGGAAACGTCTCAGGGTTGTTTTTCGTTGGTTTTATACGCGAACCAGCAGTTCGCTTTGGCTTGTTTGCTCAAAGATAATATTTAGTGCTTCTTTACCAGGTATAAGGACAGTGATTGCAGGGGTATGAAGTCTGTTTAGGTGGAGCAGGCAGCCATCCCAGTTTGCTCGCAAGAATTCTGTTCATAGAGGGTCTTTTAAATATTATGTCGCAAATTGACTTTCTTTGTTGACACCTACCTCTAAATTGGGGTAATGAAACCCAGAAGGGAGAAAAGAGATTTTCCACCAAAAGTTATTGTCTTCGGGGGATGGATGTCTCTGTCGTGGTTCTCCCTGCCTTTCCAGTGTCTACAGCACTCAGAACGGGTACGGTACGCGGCACGCGGCATGGATAAAAGCCCTTACAATTGGGCACTAAATCGCAGCACAAGGCTGAGGTACGGAAAGTCGAAACAGATTACAGGCATTCTGGGTGGTTTGCGTGGCTAGAGTCCCTAAAGAGACCCCCCTCAGATGGGCAACACACTCTGCGACATATCGGACGTAGGAAGGTTCGTTACGTTTGCCACGCTTGGGAACGGGTGCGAGGAAGGGGCAGTCGGTTTCAATTAGGAGGCGATCGCTGGGGATTCTCCTCGCCGATTCCTGAACTTGAGTGGCGTTTTTAAACGTCACGATGCCGCTGATACTAATATAGAAACCCAAATCCAAGAACCATTGCATTTCTTCCGGAGTACCCCCCCAGCAGTGCATGACGCCCCGCACAGGACCCGTGCGCTTCCAGAAATCTTGCAACAGTTCGTGCATGGTCGCAGCAGCATCTCGGCAATGAATAATTACAGGCAAATCAAGTTGCTGCGCGATCGCTAGCTGTGCTTCAAATACTTCTATTTGCCGCTCCCTATCTTCCGCTTTATAAAAATCCAGACCCATTTCGCCAATTGCTACCACTCGCTGGTCAGAACTCGCCAGCGAACGAATTTGTTCGGCAGTTTCTGATGCCCACTTCTCGGTATCGAGGGGATGTAACCCCACGGCGAAGTAAAGTTCTGGAAATCGGTTTGCCAGTGATTGAATGCTTGAAAACTCCGTAGGTTCCACGCACGAATGCACTAGCCGAACGATCCCCGCTTCGCGCCACCGAGCTTTAATTTCTTCCAGATCGGACTGGAAGAGATCGAAGTTTATATGGACGTGGGTATCGAACAACTGTATCTGTTCAGTCATTGGTCATCAAGCATTGGGTAGTGGGTAACGGGTAGTGGGAATTCTACCTACCACCGCTTTCGATAAACAACTGACTGCTGACTACTGACGAGCGGCTAGCAGCTAGGAAGCAGAAGCATCGGACGAAGCCGGGGTTGAAGTTTCTGGCTGGGGCTGCGCGCGTTTGAGCGCCTTAGCGAGATTGGATTTTTTCCGGGCACCGTTGTTGGTATGCAACACCCCCCGCTTTACCGCTTTGTCAATCTTGCTGTAGACCTCTGACATCCGCCGCTGTACTTCTTGCAGCGATTCCGCAGTGGGGTTGGCTGCGTGGGTTTGGACGGCTGCAAGATAACTCTTCATCAGCGTTTTTACGGCTGATTTATAGGTCTTGTTACGCAGCCGGTTGCGTTCGGCTACTTGGACTCGCTTTAGGGCTGACTTAGTATTGGCCACAGTCTTGAAGAAAACTCTGTACAGTTAACAAACAGAACTAGATAGATTAATATACCATCTCTCCATAAATTATAGCGATCCCTTGAAAAATCCAGGTTAAGCTATAGAAACGAGTACAGGGAATAGGCTGCCTCATCCCTTGAGATGAGGATAGTGATATACCTGAACTCAGGCGGGTAATTCCTAGATGGTGATTCCGACTCCATGCTGCGAATCATTACTCAGGTATCTGAGGCAAGAACTGAACTGCGGCGTATCTGCGATCGCACCCATGACGACCAGATTGTTCATAAAGAGGCAACTGTTCGGGAAGTCTTACAGGCTGTGAAGCGCCAGGGCGACAAAGCTCTGCTGCATTACACGGCTGAATTCGATCGACAAACTTTGAATTCCGAACAGCTGCGCGTTAGTGGCTCAGAACTGGATGCTGCCTATCAACAGGTGTCCCAGGAGTTACTCAACGCGATTCAACTGGCACGTCAACAAATAGAAGCATTCCACCGGCAGCGCGTCCCGAAATCTTGGGTTCAATTTGGGGACGATGAGATTGTTTTGGGGAAGCGTTACACGCCGGTAGATCGAGCAGGGCTTTACGTTCCTGGCGGTCGAGCGTCCTATCCAAGTACGGTATTAATGAACGCCATCCCTGCGAAGGTAGCGGGTGTGCCGAGAATTGTCATGGTGACGCCACCAGGGCAAGAAAAAACGATTAATGCCGCGGTGCTAGTGGCAGCCCAGGAAGCTGGGGTGCAAGAAATTTATCGGATTGGCGGCGCTCAAGCGATCGCGGCTTTGGCTTATGGCACCGAAACCATTCCTAAGGTAGATGTCATCACTGGTCCCGGTAATATCTACGTCACCCTGGCGAAAAAGCTCGTTTATGGCACTGTGGGGATTGACTCGCTGGCAGGGCCTTCTGAGGTACTGATTATTGCCGATGAAAACGCCAATCCCGTCTATGTGGCGGCAGATATGTTGGCGCAAGCGGAACACGATCCGATGGCAGCAGCAATTCTCCTGACAACAGAAGCTGGGTTGGCGAAGAAAGTACAGCTAGAAGTAGAACGTCAATTGGAAGATCATCCGCGACGGCTACTGACAGAGAAAGCGATCGCTCATTACGGTTTGATTGTGGTGGTTGACTCTCTGTTGGTTGCTGCCGAACTCTCCAACGAGTTTGCCCCCGAACACTTGGAACTGGAAGTCCAAGAACCCTGGGATCTGCTGGAAAAAATTCGCCACGCGGGTGCTATATTCTTGGGTTCCTCAACGCCCGAAGCTGTGGGAGACTACTTAGCAGGGCCGAATCACACGCTACCTACCTCTGGCGCTGCCCGTTACGCTTCAGCACTGGGAGTTGAAACGTTTCTGAAACACTCCAGTCTGATTCAGTACTCGCCGACAGCGCTCCAGAAGTTTGGCAACGCTATCCAGATTCTTGCCCAAGCCGAGGGTTTGACTTCCCACGCTGATTCCGTGCGGCTGCGAATCGAGAAGAGGTCTGACGAATAACGAATAAGGAGATTTTGGGGTGCTAAAAATTATTCTGGTGGCTCTCGACAGTTCAGAGCTTTCGGAGGGAGTGATTCAGTCCCTGGAAGAACTCCAACTACAGCCAACGACCAAAATCATCCTTTCCCATGTGATTCCTTCTTCGGGGTCTGAGGTGGAAATTGCTGTTGATAAGCCTCATGCCTGTCCGGAGGATCTGCCCTATCGGCAGATTGAAAAGCAGATGGAATCTTATCAGGCTGCTCTACCCTGCCACAGCGAACTAGAAATCGTCACTGGCGACCCCGCTGAAGAAATAATCCGACTTGCAAATATTTATCAAGCTGACTTGATTGTGATTGGCAGTCGGGGTTTAACAGGTGTGAAGCGAATTATAGAGGGTTCTGTCAGCAGCCAAGTTGTTGCTGATGCCCCTTGTTCCGTGCTGGTGGTGAAGCAGGCATAAAATTAAAAAAGAAGCCCTAGCGAATAGAATTCGCGGCTATACAGACAAAACTTGCCTACCCATGTTTTAGAATGATTGATTATTCTTAGTCCGCCTGCGCGGACTTTTTTTATTTAGCCGCAAATTCCATTCCTTGGATGTAGGAAATGCTAATTAAGAGAATAATTCAGGCTCAGATTCTCGATTTTGAGAGCCTGAATTATCCCTGAGGTCAGCCTTACCCTTTGCTTTTTCTTTAGATGAATTTGAAAGTAACTGGTTTCGGTTCTGATTGAAAGAATTGTTCTAAGCCAGGAATTACATCCTGAAAGCAGTCTATAAACGTGTCTCTTCAACCTAGTTTAGAGTGCTGGATTCAGCATTAATTTCATGCTAAAAGGAACTTTTTCTAATTCCTAGTCCCTAATAACTTCTAGTAAAGTAGAATAATTATTCTAGTTGAGATTGGCTGAGTAGTAGGCTAATTGCGTAATCAAGAAGCTGAGAACCTTGCAAAACTGAGTGCAAACTGAGCGATGAGTTGAGACTGTAGCATTCTGTACTGGCTTTTTAATGAATGAATAAACTCACCCAGCCTATTCGGGGCAAATTTCCGACAAATAGGCTCGGTAGCGTCATGCTCAAAGAGTGCGAACAGCAGACCGAAGTTTATCAAGTTTTGATAGAGTAATAAAAATTACAACAAATACCCGGATTGCAGTACGGGATCTGGAAACTGCGATCGCCAAATGGTCGTCTAAAAATTTATTGGCATTACATCATTTGTAGATTTATGGTGATTTCCCGTAAATTAGGGACGAAGGTAGCAGGAAGTGCATCACTGATTTTGATACAGTTTCTCGGTTTAATAGAATTTCCCCTCAATTCTCTATTGAGCCGCCTATCAATTGATTTAGGGTTTAGCTCAACCGCTTATGCAGATGTTGTGCCGAAAACGCCAACAGGTTCTGGTTACGAGCCGGGTGATGTGGGTGCTCCCGGAGGCACCATTGGAACGGGAACGCGAGTTCGTTATCAGCCACCCGATGATGGAATGATTCCCAGAGGCGGTACCAGAGGCGTTGACGAATCGCCAATAGAATGCTCTGAGTCTCAGCCTACATCTGTGACTTTGTTGGCTCCTACGACTCATACCGGATTGACTGCATCAGGTCATCCCATCTTTTACTGGTACTTGTCGGGCACCCAATCGGTACCGCTTGCTTTTACACTGGTTGATCCAGGAGTATCTAAGCCAATTATTGAGCAAACAATTCAAACACCCAAGGCGGGGATTAATCAACTCCAGATGTCCAAAGAGTTGCCAGAACTGGTTCCAGGACGGGAATATCTATGGACAGTCACTCTGAAGTGCAATCCGAAACGACGTTCTGAAGATCAGATTGCTCAAGGCTGGATTAAGCACGTACCCGCAACACCTGCTCTAGAGAAACAACTGGCAGCTGCGCGATCGCAGATTGGCAAGGCAGCAATCTATGCTCGATCGGCATACTGGTATGACACTCTAGGCGTAATTTTAGCCGCCCATGCTACTTCCCCCAAGGATCGGTTAATCCGCCAGGAGTTTCTATCGCTCTTAGAGCAAATTGGACTGACAGAGGTGAAAGAGCAAGAACAACAACGGTTGGTAAGGCAGTAGCTAGGTCATCCAACATAAATTTAAAATTGTCTCTGTCTGAATAAAAACCCGTTTTCTACCAGAAAACGGGTTTCTTTTGTTCCACAGAGTGAAAGCAAAAGTATTTGCAAATAAGCCACTGAAGAATCTACCTTCTCTGTCTCTCTTACTCAGTTTGTGTTCGTGTTAGTCTTTAATAGCGATCGCGCTACCACCAAGCATGAAAATCGTTCTTCTACCTACCCTTCAGCCCTCAGTCCTCAGTCCTCATCCCTCAATCCTAAGATCGGGATGCTAGAAATTCTCGCAAGCGCAGCAAACTGAGTGTTTGCCCCAAACTCAGCGACAGTAGAGATACTCCTTCTAGACGTGACTGTACCCAATGTTCTCCCCAGTACCACTCGTGATAACCGTCAATTCCTTGACTCAAGAGCAGGCGCAGACAGTTGGGTTGAGCCACTTCCACTTGGTGTTGTATCGCCACTGGCCCCACCCAACTGGTGTAAATTAACCCCTCAGACAGTTGTTCCGGTAGCCCTGCGGAAAGGCGCAGGGGCCACAACCACTGGCTTTGCTGGCTGGGGCGAAGCAGACTGTCGCCGATGGCTGCTGCGGGGGAATTTACTTCTATTCTCAGATGGCTTTGTTGAAAGTTTCCTAGCATAAACAGTTGCGGTTTCTTTGTTATTAGTTGTTACTGGTACAGAAGTTTCTATTTACTGTTCCTAATCTTAATGTAATCGTTTTTCTTGAGAGTAGCGGCTAAATAGTCCTGGCAGCTAAGAATTATCATGCATACTCTAAATTCAGATTTGCATCAACAACAAAAGGATGATTTTAATATAATATCTGTTTTTAAATTAGCTAAAACAACATGAAAAATGATTTTTAAAAATGTTAATTATATTTCAATCCTTATTTTTAGCCTGTTTATCCATCTGTGCCTGATAGAAGATTCAGGTTCTTATCTCTTATTTGAAAAACTAGCTGTTTTTGGCGGTTCTGATAATTAGCACCGCAAATACCACCTCACTATTAACTGCCATGCCTACAATAAAAGTATAGTGTGTTAAGAAATGTAAGGTTTTTTCATGGCTGATCAGTTAATCCGTGCCACGGCGGCAGAGGGTGGAATTCGCGCCGTTGGGGTCATTACCACACGCCTCACACAAGAAGCCAGACAGCGTCATAATCTTTCATACGTGGCAACCGCTGCACTGGGACGCACCCTGTCATCTGGGCTATTACTTGCCTCTAGCATGAAGCGAGAGGGGTCAAGGGTCAACATTCGCATAAAAGGAAATGGGCCACTCGGCGGGCTTCTCGTTGACGCCGGATTGGACGGAACCGCACGAGGGTATGTAGATAACCCAAGCGTGGAACTGCCCCCAAATGCCAAAGGAAAACTAGATGTCGGGGGAGCAATCGGTCGGGAGGGATACCTCTATGTCGTGCGCGATGTGGGATACGGCTACCCGTATTCGAGTACCGTTGAGCTGGTGTCGGGTGAAATTGGGGATGACGTTGCCCACTATCTGGTGACTTCCGAACAAACGCCCTCAGCGCTAGCGGTGGGTGTATTTATAGAAGCGGGTACAGTCCGGGCTTCTGGTGGGTTACTGGTGCAAGTCCTGCCCAAGGCGGCGAGCGACGAGAGCTTAGTGCAACTTTTGGAATCTCGAATGGAAGCACTGGCGGGCTTTACACCCTTGTTACAGGCAGGCAAGACGTTGCCGGAGATTTTGGAACAACTACTAGGAGATATGGGTCTGGTCATCCTACCAGAAGTCCAGATGCTGCAATTTCACTGTGGTTGCTCGATGAGCCGTGTCTTGGGTGCTTTGAAGATGCTGGGCGAAGCCGAACTGCAAGACATGATTGAAAAAGATGATGGAGCCGAAGCGACTTGCCATTTTTGTGGAGAGGTTTACAACGCCAGCAGTGACGAATTGGCGGCGCTAATTGAGGATTTACGTGCCGAGTCTGTTTAGGAATCAGAAGTTAGAAGTCACAAGGTAAGAAAAAATTCTAGATTCTGTAGCTGAATTGAAAATTTCCTTGTGAATGATGAATTATAGATTTTGACTTCTGGATGAGAATATAGCTTTTTGCGGCTGAGGGGAGTAGGATTGCAACTACTGCCTGTGCTAAAAAGCATTCGTCCCAGGCGAAGCGCGTTGTGGTGTGAATAAGCTATGACTAGAAATCCCGAAATTCCAGATGGCGGGCGGAGCGGCAAGTCTTCAAATTCGGCTGGGTGGACATCCCAAAAACGAGTGCCTGCGTCTGGGCGTCCGAGCGATCGCAAACCACACACGAGCGAGAACTCCTCTCAGCCCGTCCCCAGAAAAGCACCGCGTCCGGGGAAACAGCCACTTCCTCCACCAACGGATCGTCCTCAGCGTCCGGCGGGTAGTACTGCACCAGCAGAGGGGGGTCAGCAAATTCCGGCTACACTGCCGAACTCTCCGTCAGAAGCACCCAAGCCACCTCGACCTAAACGTTTTTTACGCTTGCCGACTAGCTGGGCATTCTGGGGCATCTTGGTGGTGCTGCTCTCTGGGGGGCTGGGTTTTACAGCGGTAGCGCTGTTGTTTAACCTGCCAGCGCTTCCCAACTGCCCAGCCATTTTTTGGCCTACGGCTTCGGCATCGCTGCGCCTCAGCTGCGCTCAGATAGCGGCTTCTAAGCAGACGGCAAAAGATTTGCTAGAAGCGATCGCGCTGGTGAATGGTTTGCCAGAAGATCACCCGCTACGCCCAGAAATTGACAAGCATCTGGAAGAGTGGTCGCGGGAGATTTTGAAATTGGGAGAGGAATCCTTCCAAGCGGGTCAATTGTCCGAAGCGATCGCAATGGCTCGCAAAATCCCCACGGGCGTACCAGCGTACAAGTTGGTGGATGAGCGTGTAAATCGCTGGCAATCCATCTGGTCGAAGGCAGAAAGCCTTTACAAAAAAGCCGAGGACGAGGTGCGCGAGTCTAACTGGACTCAGGCTTTTCGCGATGCGGTGCAACTGGTCTATATCGGCAATAACTACTGGGCAACAACCAAGTACGACCAACTTGTAAATCTAATTCAGTCGGCGCGGGAAGAAAGCGCCAAGTTGGATAAAGCGTTCCAACTTTCTAAGAGCGGAGGATTAGATAATCTGTTGGAGGCGATCAAACTGGCACAGGCAATTCCGCCCAGCAGTTTGGCATACAAGGAAGCTCAAGGCGCGGTGACAGAATTTGGGCGCAAATTAATCGATATGGCTCAAGAGGCGCTCGATCGAAAAGACTGGCAAACGGTCATCCTCATTACCAGTAAAATTCCCGAAAGTCTGAATTTACAAAGCGAAGCGCAAGATTTGAACGACCTGGCAAGTGCCCAGTCTCGCGCTCAGAAGGGAACGGTTTCAGATTTGGAAGATGCGATCGCCCTTGCCCAAAAGCTAAATCCCGGACGCCCTCTATACGATAAAGCCCAAGATTTGATTGTTCTCTGGCAGCGAGAAATTGAAGATGTCGCCCATTTAGATCGGGCGCGGGAACTGGCAAAAGGGGGAACGGTGGGTGATTTAAATGCAGCGATCGCAGAAGCACAACTGGTTCCTAGCACGAATCCCCGCTCCTCAGAAGCAAAATCCCTGGTCAATAACTGGACGAGTCAAATAGAGACGGTAGAAGATCGTCCCTATATCGCTCGCGCCGATCAACTGGCAAGTTTGGGGGATATGAGTTCCCTGCAAGAAGCCATTAACGAAGCGAGTCAAGTAGGTCAAGGACGCGCTCTTTATACAGAGGCGAGGCGCAAAATCCGACAGTGGACTGACAAAATCGAGCGAATGCAAGACCAGCCTTATTTGGATCAAGCGACTGGTTTGGCGAATGCAGGGGATCTTTCCGGCGCGATCGCCGCAGCGGGACAGATTCAAGCGGGACGAGCGCTCTACGGTGAAGCTCAAGGTAAGATCCGACGGTGGCAGGACAGAGTTGAGCGAGTACAAGACCAGCCTTATTTGGATCAAGCGCAAGCTTTGGCGAGTTCGGGCAATCTTCCGGGCGCAATTACCGCAGCGGGACAGATTCGATCGGGACGAGCGCTCTACGGAGAAGCTCAGGAAAAAATTAAAAGTTGGCGGACAGAACTGCGATCGCAAGAGATTTTGCAGTCCGCTTATCAGTTAGCGAATCCAGGAACACCGGATGCGATCGCGCAAGCAGTTCAAACGGCTCGTCAGGTGCGTAACTCAACGCGAGTCGGAGCTGAAGCCAGAGAGGTCATTAATCGCTGGAGTTATCAACTGTTGGCGATGGCACAGGATCAGGCTCGGAATGATGTACAAAGAGCGATCGCGATCGCTCGAAACATCCCCGACGGTTCATCTGCCTATAACGACGCTCAACGGGCAATTGAAGGTTGGAAACAAAGTCTAGAGCCTCAGTCCCTTGAGAACTCACCATCCTTTTAGTCATTACTCAGAGTTCGTTAGTCATTAGCCGGTTGTTAGGTGTTTTGCCACCTCAGAACTAATCAGTAATGACCGATCGCTCATTACCGCTTTTTCTGTTTCGCCTTTGTTGCCGTACCGCTCTTTCTTTTTCCTTTTTCTAGTATTGGCGCAACATACTTTAACCACAACTGAGTGTGAGGTCTGCCAGCCTGATTCCACTCATTAACAATCTGCTCAGATTCCCCGGCTTTTTCTAAATACTCCAAACCCTTTGGCAAACCGAGAACCGAAGCTTTAGCCAGATAATATTTACGCTGTTGAGTAGAATCACACCGTTCCCAACATTGCACGGCACGTTCATAGTTCTTGGCGCGGTAAAAGCAAGTTCCAGCCCGGTAGAGCATCCCATTCCAGCCTTCTCCTAAAGCTTCCAGAACCTCTCCAAATCGCTGCCATTCATTCGAGTGGAGATTTGGCCCGGTAATTAAAGCCCCAATTCCCTTCGCATATTCCTCTAAGGCTATTTTCCACTGTCGGCTGTTGCGGTGAATCTCCAACTGGTTGCTTTTGATGTAGTTCTGGAGGAAGCGAGTGAACTCCTTTAAAGAAGCTTGGCTCAATTTTTTGTCCATGAATTGGGCAATTTGCCGCTCTAATTCTCGACCTGGCGGAGCCTTGTCATGCTTCAACAATGCTGACCAACACATCCCCTGCCAAAAACAATCCCAAGCGTCTTCTGACGCGCCCAGCTTGAGAAAACGTTGACCCGCATCGCTAAATTTCTGCTCAAATTTGAGTGCCCAAGCTTCACAAATTTCTGCTTTTTTAGCGTAGGCGCGATCGCTATAGCACTGTCTGGCACGTCTCATGAAATCTGGATCTTCCGAGTTCATTCCCCGACTCTCGAACTCCTGCGCGATCGAGTACCAATCATCTTCTTGTAGATCCCGTGCGCTTTCAGGCGTTCCCAACCGGATGGGTTGAACGTTTTCTCGCCAAGCAGGGTTTTGTGAACGCTGTAAAAGCACTTCTAAATAAGTTTCTGTAACCCCCCAAAGCCGCTGATTTCCGATTTGAGAATCAACGACAAATAGACGTTCTTTGGCTCTGGAAGCAGCCACATAGAGTTTATTAAAGAAAAATTCAAATTCGTATAAACGATCTGCAAAAAGGTCTTTTGAGTCTTCCCGTCTATTGACCAGATTCCAGACAGCTTTGTTACATTCCTCGCCAAATTTGTAGAGAACGACTCGTTTAAATTCCAATCCTTTAACCGCACTGGCACTTAATACATTTTTTAGCGGTTCTGACTCTGGTATCTCTGCCAAAATTTGAGAAAGAACCGCATCGTTTTGAGCATAAGCAAGCTCTCCCCCTTCTTCACAAGGCACGATAATAATCGTGTCTCTCAGGTAGCGTTTGAGTTGCTCGATTTGAATATTCCGACCAATAATAAATTTTTGCGGACTGGGAAAGTGAGCTTGTTTCCAGGCGGTTTGCGGCTGAAGTGCCGGAATTTTAAACAGAACCTGACGACACAATTGGATCAGGTTAATCGCTTGCACAACCGCAGCACAGGAGCGGTAGTTAGACTTCAGCTCCGGGAAATACATCCGCAGATTTAATCGCTGTGTCGGATCGAGTGCAGCGATCGCTTCATTGTAAAATGCTGCCTGTACGCTCTCCCAACGAAATCCCGTCGGGTTCAGGGTTTGGAAAGGATCTCCAGCAAAAGCAAAAGGCAGGTTACGCATAGGCTGGTATCCCAGATCGCACTGAGAGAATGCAGACAGCCGCATAATCAACTGAAGCTCTATCCGGGTGAAATCTTGCGCTTCGTCGCAGAAAATGGCGGTGTACTCAGCACGGTAACACTTGAGTTCCAGCACCAATCTAATCAAGTCTTGATCGTCCCAGTACCCTAGCTCGGTTGTTAGCCGCTTATACCAACGTCCCCAGATGGTTTTGTAAATTTCTTGGAACTGAGCGACTGGAACCGTGCGTTCCTGAGTCGGCACTTCATCTTGGTAGTCTTCTGGAGTCATGTACCTGAGACTGTACCCCTTGATGAAGGTTCTGATAACGTGCCAGGAAAGTTCCGGGGAATACACCTGTGCTTGTGGCAGCTTCGAGTCTCGGTAAAGCTGTCGGAAGCGATGGAAAGAAATGTATTTCTGGGAATCGAAACGCTCCTGGAGTGTGTGCCGGTAGCCGGTAGGGTTTCCCGCAGAGTAGGGTTGCTGGATCATCCGGTTAGCCAGCAACGCATCGTCCGCTTCTAAAGGGAGTAAGTTTAAAAGAAATGTCCCAAACGGCTGAAAGAATGCACTGACATCGGGGATTTCCGAACCTTCTGTCCGATCTGCAACAAAGCGGTGATGGAATGTATGCAGACAGCGCACGAACTCTTTAGCAACCTCTAATAGCCGCTTATTATAAGTGAGAAAAAGTGGCTTTCCAGGAAGTTCTTTTCCCGCCTCGTAGTAATATTTTCGATAACAATAATCTGCAAACAAATACAACAGCATAGTAGATTTACCGCTACCCGCCCGCCCATTTAAGAAAAGCGGCAGACAATTATTTCCCCGCGCTGATGTTGTTGACACCGAGTTAAGAATTGCCTCTTCTTCTGCTGAAAGGGCTAGATTTACCTCGGCTCCTCTTTGAATGGCAAGCCAACTTTGTTTATCTGTTATTAAGTAACTCGGGTAAGAACGTCGCGCAAAGGGAGTGAGTTCATCCAGCGTTAAAGGCTTAGATAAAACATTTTTAGAACTGTCAAATAAATTAGTTGCCTGCCCTACTTGGGCTATCTCTTCCATAGAAGGACGATGAGCAAAAGATGCTAGGAGAAATAATACTTTTCGAGCTGGCGTATCAGCGGTTTCAAGCTGGCTAAATAGCACATACCCATTATTTTCGCCACACAGATACACACCGGGCCATGCAGCAATTTTCTCAGCATTCCTAGATTTTTCTTCTATTCCAGAGATAATTTGATAGTAAATTTCCCAGTCTTCACCAATTTCTGGACTCTTGAACCTGGCAATCCACTCATCGCTTTCGTAGAGGATTGCCCAAGAGTCTTTATCCTTTTCTATCTCCCAGCCTGGAGGTTCTAGCCAGGGAAGCAAATCGTCTGGAAGCGGTTCGCGTCTTGAAGACACGTTGCTAGCTGACGGTTGCTGTTGTTGAAGCCAACCAGTTAGCGCTTCCTCATCTAATTGGCAGTCGAGATTCTTTTTACCGTACTCTTCTGGGGTTCGCAGGAACTTTTTGTATTCTTTAGAGCCACGGAGAAAAATGTCTAGTAGACATAGCACCAGGTCGTCCTGTACGGGTCGAATTCTGGCAATGAGGCGTAAATTGTTTTCCCCTCTCCGCTTTAAGTAGGGATAAACCCTCTCAAAACGTGCCTGTGACTCATCAATACTCAAAGGCTCAAGTTCGTTGCATAATTTATCTACTTGAGCCTGAACACCATAGCACAGAGTCTTTCGGTTAAATTGGGAGGTGCGATAGACGTACATAAACTTGTCTGTAGCTGTTTCTGAAAAAAACAGGCTGAAGCCACTATTACTTATTGTTATGCAGTAGAGAAATTGCTGTGTAGAATTTTTGTTACATCTTACACAGAATCGCAGTTTTTGCCTCAAATAGTTCTAATTTGCCTATCCTTCCAGGTCGTGTCATTATCCACTTGTGTTGAAACTTGAGCTTTGTTTCAATCCCGCCAGAGAATAAAATTTCCCTTCTAATTGCTCAGAGAATGGTTTAAAAACTGAATTTTTCTAACATTAGTCTGTTTCAACTCACATTTTGCACCAGTCGCATTACCTGTCTGTAGTTTCAACCCCTTGCTAACAGAATCAAGTCTTCGCTTAGAAGACTAAGTAGAAATTTAAGCCCATTTCAAGGGACTTAAGCTATGAGCCTTGGACTGAATTTCAAAGCAGACTCTCAGCTTCCTGCGAATGGTGCAATATGTCCTTATGCTTAAGGTAATGACAAACTTTCCAGGGTGCGCCAGGAAAGGAGAAATCACCGATATTCTAGTACCTATGTCAATTGGTATTTAATTACATTTTTCTACTTAAGCACTTGTCTGAATGGGTAGTTGCACGGTAAATGTAGTCCATCCTTGTGTGCTTTGAGCCTGAATGGTTCCTCCTATTTTTTCGACCAAATTTTGCACTAAATATAGCCCTAATCCACTTCCTCCCTCTTTCCAGATATCACCATTAGGAATGCGGTAAAATTTTTCAAAAATTCGAGGTAATTCTGTATTTAAAATTTCTGCTTGATTGGTAATTTTAAAGTTTACTCTTGAATTTGAGTTTAAATTAATATTTATTGAATAATCCACATAGACACTAATGGATATTTCACCAAAAGAGGGGGTATATTTACAAGCATTTCCAATCAACTCTATTAATATTTGCTCCAGACAAACTCGGTCTGAAATCAGTGGAGGAAGAACGGGAGAACAATCAATATTAAAAATTTGCTGGCGCTGAGCTATTCCTGGTTTAAATGGCTCAATTAAAGTCGGAAGCCAGTATTTTAGAATTAAAGTTTCTGGAGAAATTAATTTTTTTTCCGCTCCTAAACGATGCAAATCTAAGATATTATTAACTAGTTCTATTTCCCGAATACATTCAGCTTCTAATAGCGCTCTATAGTGTTGCTGTTGTTCTTCATTAGAAATGATTTCCAACATTTGGATAATCAGCTTCATGTTGGCTAGAGGGGTTCGCAAATCGTGAGAAGCTCTAGCAAGCAAATCATCTTTTTGAATATTGAGCTGCTGGAGTTCTTGGATTTTCCCTTGCAGGAGTGTCACAGCTTCTTGTTTTTTTAGCCGAGTAGCGATCGCGCCTAGCAATTCTGCTCTGGTAAACGGCTTCGTCAGATAATCATCGGCTCCCAGTTGCATCCCTTGGCGCAAGTCTTCTCTCTCCGTTTTAGCGGTGAGAAAAATGAACGGAATCATTGCCGTTATCTGGTCTTGGCGCAATTGAGTTAGCACGCTGTAACCATCAAAATTGGGCATCATGATATCACAAATAATTAAATCGGGTTCGTGTTCCCTCGCTAACTGCACTCCCACCAAACCGTTTTCCGCACCAATGGCATCAAACTCCTCAGCCTTGAGGAGTTTGAGAAGGTTGCTTCTAACTGCTGGCTCATCTTCAATCACCAGAATCTTTTTCACAGGTCTGACTCGTCAATCTGTTATTTAAAGGAAGAACGACTTTAAATGTCGTGCCAATCCCAATTTTACTGGCTAATATGATCCTACCCTGATGTAAGTCTACACACCTTTTAACAATTGCCAGTCCTAATCCCGTACCATTGATGTTGCCGACATTTGTTCCCCGGTGAAACGGTTCAAACAATCGGGATCGATCTGCCAGAGGAATCCCGATTCCTTCATCTTGTATTTCTAAAATAGCCTCTCCGTCTTGGGAACTAACTTCAAAATAAATATTGCTGTTATTTGGTGAATAATTAATAGCGTTTGAGAGCAAATTATTTAAAATTTGTCGCAGCAACGTTCTATCCATACCAGCACTCAGAAATTGGTATCGGCTGGTAAAGACAATCTTATGCCCACGGCTCGCGGTAAGTTGGATTTCGGCAATAATTGTCCGACAAAATTCAATTAGGTCAAGGGATACCGGATTAAAGTTTAATCTTGCTGCGTCGGCTCTCCCTAATGTCAGCACATCATTTAACAGATGGGTCATGTGGTTAACAGAGGATTGAATGAGATGAAGTTGTTCTAATCTTTCCTCTTGAGTCCAGCGATCGCCATAATATTCTAGTAATTCGGAAGAAGACAGAATAATGCTTAAAGGCGTGCGGAACTCGTGAGAAGTCATAGAGACAAAGCGAGATTTCAGTTCGCTCAGTTCTTTCTCTTTTGCCAAAGCATTCAAAATCTCTTCTTCTGCCTGTTTGCGCTCCGTAATATCTATGCACGAGCCGATGTAACCCGCAAAGCTGCCATCAGGTGTGAAGCGCGGAATCCCCGTATCTAAAACCCAGCGATAATTCCCATCAGCACGCTTGAGGCGGTATTCCACTCGCACTGGTTGGCGAGTATTGAAGGCTGATTTATAGGTGTCCAAGCAACATCGTAAATCATCAGGATGTACACTTTCTAACCAACCGTTGCCCAGTTCTTGTTCAAGATTGCGTCCTGTAAAATCTAACCAAGCTTTGTTGAAAAATGTTCCCTTGTAATTAAGGTCTGACATCCAAATCAAGGCAGGCACGTTGTCAGCCATAATCCGGAAGCGGGTTTCGCTTTCCCGCAACGCTTCCTCCATCTGTTTGCGCTTAGTTACATCCAGAGTTAGAGACAGCACTGATACTAAATTGCCCGATTTATCTAATAATGCCGAGTTGTACCATTCGCAATAAACAACCGAACCATTCTTAGTGTAATTGCGGTTGCGGGAAACATTACGCTGTTCGCTGCTATCGATTAGCCGCTGAGTAACACTATCGACAGTTGGCACGTCTTCAGAAAAGACAAACTGCCACTCAACGGGATGTTTGCCAATGACTTCCTCTGCTTTCCACCCGAAAATTTTTTCTGCTTCCGACGACCAACGCGACACCCGAAAATTACAATCCCACTCTATGACCGCTAGGGGTGAGTTTTCAAAATGAAAGTTTAGTCTCTGAAGTGCATCCCGGAGCGCTTCCTCTGTCTGCTTTTGCTCAGTAATGTCACGAGCGACACTTAACACAGACTCCACTGACCCATCTAAAGCAAATTCCGGGACGATACGAGCTTGATAGCATTTTCCGCTGACTGAGGACTTGCTTTCAAAAACGTGTGGCTGACCTGTTGTAAACACATCTTGAAGAATTTGTTGAAAAGGAATATAAATTTCTGGTTGGATTCCTAACTCTGGATGAGTTTTGCCGATAAAGATTTGTGGGGATATTCCGATTGCTCGTTCTACAGCGGAATTGACATATAAATGTTGCAATTGTTTGCCAAATCTGGAAATGATATCAGGAGAATTGTCAGCCAGTGCTTTAAACTCTTGTTCCCGGCGGTGGAGTGCTTCCTCTGACTGCTTGCGCTCGGTGATATCGACTGCAATCCCGGTTGTTCCGATTACCTCCCCGGTGTTATTAAAAATTGGGGTTTTAATTGTTTCTGTCCATAGCATTTTTCCTTCTTGGTAGACTGCGGGTTCTTCGACACGCTTGTGCTTGCCGATTTTCATCACCTCTCGATCGTCCTCTCGATATCTTTCGGCTAAATCTGGATGCCAAATATCTAAATCTGTCTTCCCAATTAAGTCTTCTGGTTCGAGTCCGCAGGCGTTACCAAATGCCTCGTTGACGGCAATGAATCTGCTTTCTTTGTCTTTTAACCAAGCTAAATGGGGAATGTTATCGAGGATGGCTTTCTGCTGGCTGCGCTGCTGTGTTAGCTGTTCCTCTGCTTGCTGGCGTAGCGTAGCGTGCCGCAGGCTTTCACTAATGTCTTCTAAAATTCCAACATGACCGATAAATTCTCCTCGATCGGAGAACATCGGTGAAGACCGAACGCGAACCCAACGCACAATTCCTTCCTTAGTTTGAAAGCGAAACTCGTCAGAGTATTCTCTCCGTTCACGAGTATGTGCCAACCAATCTGCAAAGACGCGATCGCGATCGCTTGAGTGAACCACCTGCAACCACCCTTCTTGCAAACTCTCCTCCAAGGTAAAGCCACAGATGGCTTGACAGCGGAGATTTGTGTAGATGCAACACCCCTCCATATTTGCCAAAAAAATCCCCACTGGCGAGTAGCTACTCAAACAACGGAACCGTTCTTCACTTTCTCGCAACTCATCCAGAGCTTTTTTGCCTTCGATAATTTCTTGCCGCAATTGCTTGTTGGTTTGTGTTAATGCAGTGGTACGTTCCTCGACTCGAATTTCTAAGGATTCGTTCGCTTGATTCAGTGCAGCTTCGGCAGCTTTACGTTTGGTGATATCGCGTGAATTAGCAACAAAGTCTGCGATCAATGGGTTAGCTAGCGAATTATGATATTTGTGCAGTAGTTTAGCTTTTTCAGCTTTGAGTTGGCGGATTAATTGTGGTTTTAGCGCAGCCTGCACGGATCTCACTCGTCTTCCCAATCTACGCATATTCTTTTGACCTTCGGAGTAAGTTTAATTGTTGCCACTGGTGATATTTTTACCTACCTTAACCGCCTCAATACCCAGAATTACCTAATTGTAGTGAAGGGTACACTGCTATCTAATTCGCGTTAATTAATTTCTAACAGCGCCTCTTTGTATTCATCGAATTTACAAATTTAATTTACAAACACTTACTTAAATTAAGACAAGCCAAGCGATCCGTGTAGGTTGGTAGTCTAAGTTGGCTACAGTTGTACGATCGACTACATTCGCCTTTAACATAAACCCTTTCTCTGGGTAGATTCAAGACCTCTTCCTTAGGAAAGGCGAATGAGCTGATAATCCTGCTTAGATTAAATACAAATTTGTACGGGAAGTTAATGATGAGAGGCATGAACCCAGCGCAAAAATTTGCGTTAATTATCGGCATTTTCTTTTTCCTTTGTGGTGTAATGGGATTTATTCCCGCCTTTGTGAAAGCGCCTACAGTTACGCCTGATATGGCGGGTCTTGGATACACAAGTGGATACGGTTACTTACTGGGGTTATTCCCCATCAATGTCTTACATAATGTTGTTCACCTTGTCGTAGGACTTCTGGGAATTTTTGCATCCATCGCCTTAGACAGTTCTCGTCTCTATAGTGGAGTTTTGGGAATTTTCTATGGGGTGCTAACGCTAATGGGGCTTTTTCCGGCTACCCAGTCAACCTTGGGCTTGATCCCAATCTTTGGCAACGATGTCTGGCTTCATGCAGTCACCGCCGCGATCGCAGTGTACTTTGGCTTTATTGCTACACCGGATTTGTTGGAACTAAGCACACCACAACAGGGCGGTACTCGTAACGAGGGCTAAAAAAGGGTGGCGTTTAATAGCGGGTCCATTGTCGAATCCGATTGAGTTTTACGTCGCTGATTGCCTTACAGAAAATCAGTATGCCTTTACCTTAGCCGAGGTATTCTGGTTTTCTGTAAGCTTTAAACGGAATTACAGCGCATATTAATAACACTTAGATCCAGTCCTAAATGATTCGTAAACGCGAGATCCCCGACTTCGAGAAAGAAGTCGGAGATCTGAAAGGCTGGCTCACAACTCTAATAGGATTGCTATATTTGTAACACTTGCATCTGAATCAATTCTTGGTATTTTCGATTTGGCGCACCACGGTGAGGGCGGAGTAGCTGACGCCTGCGGTTCCTTCGCCGGGATGGGTGGAATCTCCCACTAGCCACAAATGATTCACGGGTGTGCGATTGGCAAAGCCAAAGGGACCAAAGGTGGAAACTCGCTGACCAATCCCGCCGACAATGCCGCGATCGCGTGCTGTGAAGCGGGCAAAGGTGCGGGGTGTAGCGGCTTCTTGATGGACGATGGTTTCTGGTGTCAAGTGAAAAAATTGGCTCAGACGAGCGATCGCTTCCTCGGTATATTGTTGCTTTCGCTGTTCATAATCTTCCGATTGCCACCAATTCCGAGTGTCAACGAAGGAAGACGCAATGATAGTTGCTTTACCTTCTGGCGCGCGACCATCTTTAGGGTGGCTCACTGAGACAAATAGGGAGTTATTTTCTCCAATCGGGCCGTCATAATCGTAGAGAAACTGCAAATGAGGCGGACATCCTGAGGGAATCGCGCTTCGATCGACACCGAGATACACTACAAATGCTCCCGACGATGGGGGAAGTTTATCGACTCGACGACGATAGCGATTTTGGGTTTTGGGTTCCGAACTAGGAATTCCTGCTGGTATCTCGGCTTCCAAAAGTTGCACCAAATTTTGCGCGGTGACATTGGCAACAACGTGGTCGGCGGGTTCCGTCCAGACAACGCCGGTTTTTTGATTGCGAATGACGACACCAGTGGCTTTGCCATTTGTGGTGTGGATACGTTCAACGGTGTGGCGCATCAACAGCTTGCCACCATCTCTCTCTAAAGAGGAGACTAGGCGATCGCTCAACACCTGCATACTGCCTTGAAGATGAAATAGTCCCTGCGGCTCTTGGGACACACTCAAAGCCGTCGCTGCATAGAGCAGAGCCGTTTCTTCAGCATCTACCTGAGAATAAAGCTTGAGCTGCAAATCCAGAAACGTTCTTAGACGCTGATTATCGCCCAAACCATACCCCCGCAAAGCGTCCCCCACTGTCAAAAAAGTGTAGGGCAAAGTAATCAAAGTATCGGGACGAACAGCCGATACCAGTTGCCATAAGTCCCACAAATTTCGCGGCGGTAGCACCGGATCGCGCGATTGAAATGCAAAGCTGGCTCGGAATAAAGTCGCCAACAACTCCCAAAATGGTTCGCTTCCGGGAAACTGCCGAATTCGCTCCGCCTTCCACTTTTGGGGGTCGCGCCAGACGTTAATCGGTTCAGTTTCTCCCGGTAGATACACGGCACAAGCTGGATCGCAAGGCGTCGCTGCTGGGATTTCAATTTCTAGTTCCTGAAAAATCCGGTGATGAATCCCCCCCGGTTCCAGTCCAGCCACCTGAGTCGCTCCCACATCAAAGGTAAATCCTTTGCGTTTGAACGTGGAAGCACATCCCCCAGGCACCAGAGCTTGATCTAAAACTAAGACTGAGTAGCCTCGACGAGCCAGTAATGCCCCAGCCGTGAGACCACCAATTCCAGCACCGATAACGACAACATGACAGCTTGGCATGAATTGAGAACGAGGATTCCCTCTTCCGAGACTTAATATTACGTTACATTAAGTTTCGGCTTCCTGACAGGTTCGCGCTCGACGATGAACAATCGGGATTTCAATGTAAAACTCTGTTCCTTGTCCGGGTTCTGAGGAACACGTTAGAACCCCGCCGTGCTTCTCGACCACAATTTGATGGCTAATGGATAAACCCAAGCCTGTCCCCTTGCCAACAGGTTTCGTGGTGAAGAAAGGGTCAAATAGTCGTGTTATCGCCTCTGGGGGGATGCCAGAGCCATTATCTCGAATCCGAATCACCACCTGAGGACAGTCATTAATTTCGACAACCTCAGTGCGAATTCTAATCGAAGCAACTGGCACTTGAGTATTGGAAATGGGGGGAGTTTGACCTAACTGAAGAGAGTGCGTATGCAAATTCTCGATGGTTGCGATCGCTAAGTGCTGATAGCTGTACGCCTCTAAAACATCAATCGCATTGTTGAGGATATTCATAAACACCTGGTTCATCTGTCCAGCATGACACTCCACAAGCGGAAGATCGCCGTACTCTTTGATCAGCTCAATTCCCTGATTTCCCCCCTTTGCTTTCATTCGATGCTGTAAAATCAGCAGCGTACTATCTAACCCCTCATGAATATCGACCGCCTTCATTTCTGCTTGATCGAGCCGAGAAAAATTCCGCAAACTCAGAACAATCTGGCGAATGCGGTCTGCTCCTAGCTTCATGGAAGAGAGTATCTTCGATAGGTCTTCTATGACAAAAGTCAGATCGATATTTTCCTTATACGCTTCGATTTCTGGGACTGGATCGGGATAATAACGCTGGTAGAGTTGTAGCAGGTGCAGCAAATTTTGGGTGTACTGATCTGCGTAAGCGAGATTGCCGTAAATAAAGCTGACTGGATTATTGATTTCGTGAGCAACACCCGCAACTAACTGCCCCAGACTGGACATTTTTTCGCTCTGAACCAGTTGGGATTGGCTGCTTTGCAGCGTCTGCATCGCTTTTTTCATCTGGACTGCTTGTTGTTGCAGAGCTGCGATCGCGCTGCTTTGTGCAGCTTCCGATTCTCCTAAAGCCTCCAGCGCTTGCTTGCGCTCGGTGATATCTTCGGAAATGCCCAACAAATATTGGGGAGTTCCCGCTTCGTCGAAAATCGGGATTTTTTTAGTGTGCAGAATCCTCAAACCTTGATGTTTTGTCTGGATTGGCTCTTCCAGAATCTCCAGAAGTTTCCCAGATGCCAACACTTCGCGATCGCGACTTGTGAAGAAATCAGCTTGCTCTGGCGGGAAAATGCCATAGTCGTTCTTGCCTAACACTTCTTCCTGAGAATAACCAGTGAGTTCCTCGTTGGCTTTGTTCCAGAATACAAATCGCAATTCATTCACTTCTTTAATAAAAATTCCAAGTGGCAGATTTTCTACGATGGAATTCAATAAATTATGAGTATGTGCCGTTGCTTTTTGTGCCTGTTTGCGTTCAATTATTTCCCTTTCTAATTGTTGATTAGTCTGCAATAAGTTTTTAGCACGAGCTGCCAAAACTTCCAAATTGGCGTTCGCTCTTTCCAACTCAGCCTTAGCCTGAGCCAGTTGATTTTTCGTGTTTTTTTGGATTCGGAAGTTTTCAACCAGGAGCGAGTAGTAACGCCTCAGAGCAATGAAAGCTCCCGCGACTAAAGCCATGATTAGAACAACTCCTCCCTGAATTGTCAGTATCATTGGAGAGCCGTTTTGCCCACCGAAGACTAATGTTAAAAGCTGCACTGAATGTTCTATAGCACAGCTCAAGAAGATTGCTACAGTTACGAGTACTAATGGATTGCTGAGTAGATGCTGCCCTCGAAGAAAACCGCGATAAATCAAAAACGCAGTTGTATAATAACCAGCTGCAATGATGGTATTTGTACTTCCTGAAAATCCACTCAGCATGAGTACAACTGACTCCAGTTAAATGAAGCTTTAGTCTGGTCTATCAGACTAAGCCATAGTATCTGTCTCTAGACTGATAAAGCCTCTGAAATTCTTAAATTTATCTAAAAATACAGAGTTTCTTTCAAGCTTTTAAAAATTTAAAATAAATCTTTCATAATCAAGGTATTTCCCAATACATAAATAAACAAATTTTAATCAATAAGGCAAATTTTAAAGAATGATTGACTTTCTTAATTAACTTGAAAAAATGGCACGGAAAGGAAATATGTGTTAAAGGCGAAAGGAGCGGGCAACTTTTTAAAAACATCTAGAGAGCGATCGCGCAATGCTGGGGAGCTGGCTGAGGAGACAGGTGCAGACTGAGTAAGATAAAAGGAGAAATAGTCCAGCGCCGAAGAACACATGACCTCAACTCTGCTCAAATCTACGCCACTCACCGCCCCGACTCTCCACCGCCTACCTAACGGTTTAACGATTGTGGCGGAGCAGATGCCCGTCGAAGCCGTTAACCTAAACGTGTGGATTAATGTCGGCTCATCCGATGAGCCAGACCCCATCAACGGCATGGCTCACTTTCTAGAACACATGGTGTTTAAGGGGACGCCAAGGCTCAACAGTGGAGAATTCGAGCGACTGATTGAAGAGCGGGGTGCCGTAACAAACGCAGCCACCAGTCAGGACTATACCCACTACTACATCACAACAGCTCCCAAAGATTTTGCCCATTTGGCACCATTGCAACTAGATGTAGTGCTAAATCCCAGCATTCCAGAGGATGCCTTTCAAAGAGAGCGATTGGTCGTTTTAGAAGAAATTCGCCGCTCGGAAGACAATCCTCGCCGCCGGACTTACCAGCGGGCGATGGAGGTGGCATTTGACACCCTGCCCTACCGCCGTCAGGTACTCGGCCCAGCAGCGGTGATTGAGCAGCTGACGGCGCAGCAGATGCGCGATTTCCACGCCAGTCAGTATCAACCCAAATCGATAACAGCGGCAGTTGTGGGCAATTTGCCGGTTGAGGAATTAATTGAAATTGTGGCACAGGGCTTGACGGAGATAGGCGTCAGCACTCAGCCGCCAGAAGTCAAAAGTCAGGAAGCGATCGCTTCAACCCTCACTCCCGAACCTGCTTTTAGGGAAATTGTCCGCCGCGAGTATGTTGATGAAAGCTTGCAGCAAGCGCGGTTAGTGATGATGTGGCGAGTGCCTGGAATGACGCACTTATCCGATACTTACGCGCTGGATGTGTTGAGCGTGATTCTGGGACAAGGTCGGATGTCGCGGCTGTTCCGAGATTTGCGGGAAGACAGGCACCTGGTGACGAATATTGGGGTGAGCAATATGAGCCATCGGCATCAAGGCGTCTTCTATATTGGCGCGCAGTTGCCGATAGAGAATTTGGCAGAGGTAGAAGCGGCGATTCTTGCTCATATTCGCACCCTCCAGACAGAACCCGCGAGTGAGGCAGAGATTTCCCGCTTCCGGACGCAAGTAGCGAATCGGTTTGTCTTTGGCAATGAAACGCCGAGCGATCGCGCTAACTTATACGGCTACTATCAAACCATGATGGGTGATTTGGCTCCAGCATTGAATTACCCGGCTCGGATTCAAGCCTTGGAAGCGGCGGATCTCCAGTCAGCAGCTCAACAGTATCTCTCTTGTGATGCTTATGGTGTGGTTGCGATCAAGCCAGCTAGCTAGTTTTTTTTAACGCAAAGGTACGCAAAGGTTAACGCAAAGGTACGCAAAGGTTAACGCAAAGGTACGCAAAGAAGTCAATCTTGTTTCGCGTACCTTCGCATGACTCTGGGTTAAAATTTCTCCCATGTGGACTGAAATAGACGCTCAAATTACTCGCCTAACGGGTGAAAAGTTTCAAAGTCAGCAGCGGCAGTCGCTGAGTGGTGGTTGCATCAATCAAGGCTATGCTGTCAGCGATGGGCAACGCACCTACTTCATCAAAATCAACCAAGCGTCTTTGGTTGATATGTTTGAGGCGGAAGCGCTGGGACTCCAGCAAATGCAGGAAACTCACACGATTCGGGTTCCAAAACCGATTGGCTGGGGCACCGGAGGCAATTCTGCCTATATCGTACTGGAGTGGCTGGAAATGGGGCGCGGCGACACCCATTCTTGGGAAGAAATGGGACGGAAGTTAGCGGCGATGCACAAATGCGCTGGAAAAGACTCCTTTGGCTGGGATAGAAATAACACGATTGGTTCGACGCTGCAAATTAACACTTGGACAGCAGATTGGGCGGAATTCTATGCCAAGCATCGTCTCGGCTATCAATTTCAGCTAGCAAAGCGTCGCGGCGGTCATTTTCCCCAACAGGAGCAATTGCTGGCAGCAATTCCCGAACTGCTAGCGGATTATCATCCTCAACCATCTCTAGTTCACGGCGATTTGTGGGGGGGAAATGCAGGCTTTACGGCATCGGGAGAACCCCTCATTTTCGATCCGGCGGCGTATTATAGCGATCGCGAGGTTGATATCGCCATGACAGAACTTTTCGGTGGCTTCCCCGCAGCCTTTTATGGCGGCTATAACGAAGTATTTCCTCTAGATCCAGGCTACGAGCGTCGGAAAACACTCTACAATCTCTATCACATTCTCAATCACTTTAATTTGTTTGGCGGCGGCTATAGTTCGCAAGCCAATGGAATGATTGAGCGTATTTTGAGATAGTAAAGACACGATTAATTGCGTCTCTACAAGAAGTTAACAATGCAATTATGCCCCTCGATTCTGATTCTTAACAGATTCAGCCAGAACCTCTACAGCTTTCGCTTTTTGAGGGTCTTTTCCTTGAGCATATTCTAACTGAAACGGCACTTCAATATCGGGTTTCACTCCCTTACCTTCTAAGCGTTCTCCATTCACGTAGATATCAACAACCGCAAGATAAAGAAGGTTTCCATCTTTGAGCAAGAAAGGACGAGCCGCAACAACTGCGCCTGCTGTTTGACTCCCAACGACTTTTCCAATTCCATACTGCTCAAAACCGTAAGCTAAAATTTCCTTTCCGCTTCTGGTTCCCTTATTCACCAGCATCACAACGGGTTTTCTCCATTGATAATCCAAGGTAGTTTTTATTCCATCTCTAGGAATTTGGGTTAATACTGGAACTTTTTCGGAAAAAATACTTAGATAATTCGGAGTAGCTCCACCCCAGCCATCTCTTAAGTCTAAAATCAACCCATCCGCGTCTTTAAGCCGTCCATAAGCAATTTCTTCTTCCAGTAATTCCTGATATTGATCGCCAGCATACGACCAAATATGGACATAACCTAGTTTTCTACCATTGCTTTCGATGATTTCAATACTCGACCGCATTGCGTCTAAGAAAACTGTAGTAGGTTTTATTATTTTTGGAACTACAGTTACATTCTTATTGCTATTTGAATCTGGAGTTCGTTGAATTGATATACTGACTTGTTTCCCTGCCTTATTAACAAAAGATTCGATTGGCTGATACGGATTGCCATCAACTGCTAATATTTGGTCGCCTACTTTGAGTCCCGCTTGAGCAGCAGAACTGTTATCAAGAATAGCAGTGATAAAGGTCTTCCCATCGATCTCTTTAGTGAAAGCTCCAATTCCGGTGTACTCTAAGCCTTTGGGAAATAACTTTTGTATTTTTTCTAAGAAATGACCTTGATTAAATATACCCAAAAGTTGGTAGTAAGCGGGTTGTGACTTCGGATAAAAGCCTATATGAGAAGTATGCAACTCAGCTAGCATTTGATTGATGACAACGGATGCTTCATCAATAGACTTTGCCTGCTTGACTGAAGGTTTATACTTCTCTCGCATGGCTTTCCAGTCAACCCCATTAAATTTTGGGTCAAAAAAGTTGTCATTGACAGTTTGCCAAACTTCTTCAAATACAGCTAATATCGGTGACTCTTGAAGTTTTGAACTAACGGGTAGGAGGAAAAAAGATAAGGTAAGAATAACTAAAACGCTAATGCTTAAATTAGCCAAAAAGCGGTTAAGTTTTTTAAGTTTTATCATTGTTTTAATATTTAAAGTTAACTTCAGCCAGTATAGCTTATCAGCTACTTAAAGCAGGGTGGAACCCATCCCATTTTTACAAATATATGCTGGCGGTTAGAAACCGCGCCTACACAGACAAAACCCGCCTACGCGGGTTTCAAACTCATCACTAGATGTTCTAGAGTAGGCGCTGCTAATCAATAGTTTTACAGATAGGTTTGTTTAGGTACAGTTACCTAAAATACGGGATGCGAATGAAGCGATCGCGTATCCGAGATCCCCATACCGAACTCTATTATAATTGCGTGATACTAATGTGCCGAGGCTGAGCTTTAACTCGTTCCAGCCAAGCTTGGATTGCTGGAAATCTTGCTAAATCAAATCCCCCTTCATCCGCGACATGAGTATAAGCAAACAACCCAATATCAGCAATCGTATAGCGTTCTCCCACAAAAAAATTACAATCTGTTAAATGTTTTTCCATAATTGTTAGCGCTGCATAACCGGGTTTGCGCTTTTGGTTCAGTGCCTCCTTATATTCCTCCGCCTTGCCAAGGATAGAAATCCAGAATCGGGAAGTAGCAATATAAGGCTCATGGCTATACTGCTCAAAGAATAACCATTGCAACACTTTTGCCTTTTCAAAATTATCCTTTGGCAAAAAATCAGTTCTTTCGCTCAGATAAAAAAGAATTGCGTTGGATTCCGCCAGAAATTGACCTGATTCCGTTTCCAATACTGGAATTCGACCATTGGGATTTTTATTTAAAAATTCTGGAGTCCGAGTTTCACCTTTGAGAATATTCAGTTCTATGCTTTCAAAGGGAATTTCTAGTTGAGTCAATAAAAGACGAATTTTATAGCAATTTCCAGAAGAGAAAAATTGATACAATTTGAGCATATTTATACCTAAACTACTTTAATAGTAGATTTGGGGACGCGATCGCAAGTGCGCGATCGTTAGCAATAAGTATTGTCACAGGCGAAGCTTGCCCGAAGCATAAGCTAGCACATATCGCTTTTATCAGTAAAACCGAGAGCCAGCCCTCCACACCCAGCAAATAAATCGATAACTAAGGGTTCAGTTGCTGACTGTTGAGGGAGTCGAAGCTCTTTTTCGATAAAATCAAGGCAAGAAAGACGGTTGCTGAAGATTTTCGTCTTCATCAAATCAAGATTAGGGTGAGGAAACACTTAGGGAATAAATCGGGTACGCGGAGATGCGTCTAGGCGCAGGGCGGCGATCGCACCCTTCACATCAAAAGCGATCGCACTCTTTATTACCAAGTGCGATCGCTTCTTATCTTCCGAACACCTATCTGGTGAGATTTTTCCTCGCCCGTTCAGAACGCGACTCAGCTGATTCCATGACCTCAGCCATATTTTCCAGCACTTCCCCTGGATGATTTTCTAAGACTCTGGTAGACAAAGAAACCCGACCTTTACCTTCATCGATATCAACAATCAGCGCTTTAATTACTTGACCCACCTGAAACAATGATGCTAGAGATTCGATGTAGGTTTGGCTTACTTGCTTAATATGCAGTAAACCAGTGATCCCATCCAAATCAACAAACACACCGAAGGGCTTCACACCAGTAATTTTCCCTTCGACTAACTGCCCGACTTCTATCTGAGTGATGGCAACAGAACGAGTCGCTTGCCGTTGCGAAAGCACCAGTTTGTTAGTGTCAGCAGAAACCTCCAAAAAGCTAGCAGTTAGCTTCTCACCAACCAGGGACTCCAGGTTATCGCGTTCCACCAAGTGCGATCGCGGAATAAACCCCCGCAACCCTTGCACTTCTACCGTAACGCCCCCCTTATTGATGCCAGTGACACGGGCTTGGACTGTTTGATTCGCTTCCTGCATATCAGCCAGGTTATCCCACGCCTGCTTGATCTCCATCTGCCGCACTGAAAGCGTCACCTGACCATCTGCATCTTGCTCTCGGATAATCAGGAAATCCCGTTCTTCCTGCAACGGCAGCACAATGGATAAATCTGTTACCCGTCTCAACGACGCCTCATCAACAGGTAAAAAAGCCAAAGACTTGCCGCCAATGTCTACATAGGCACCATCACTTTCGTGGGTTTCCACTTTACCGCGCACGACTTGCCCCTTGTGAAATTGGTAGTCGTGTTGTTCGAGAGCTTTGGCAAAATCGTCCATAGAAAATGACGATTTTGCATCTTGAGAAGAGGTCGATTTGGAATTCATGACAACTTAGTTGATTGAAAAAAAGTAATTCCCGACTCGCTGATTGCTAGTGTGGGAAAAAATTTATGCCGCTTGAAGTTCTTGTTCAAACAGCTGTTTTACCTGCTTCCAGGCATCGGCGGCTGTGGTGTCATTGTAACTGGCGCGATGGTCGCAGAAAAACCCATGTTCAGCTCCATCGTAGCGAAAGACACGATGGGGAATGTGATGTTTCTCTAGCTCCGCTTCAATTTGATCTACCTGTTCGGCGGGGATGCTGGCGTCCTCCATGCCGAAAAAGGCGTAAAGCGTGCCCTTGATGTCTTTTGTGCGTGCGATCGTTGGTTCGCCGCCGCCAGGAGTGTTAGTAGCAACGCCAGCACCGTAGAATGAGGCTGTGGCTTTGATATCGGGTAAAGTCGCGGCGAGGTAAGCAACGTGACCCCCAAAGCAGAAGCCGATGCAGCCAAAGACAGGTTTGACTTCGGGCAGGGTTTTGAGGTAATTAATTGCCGCCTGGATATCGCCCAGTAATTCTGAGGCTTGAGTTTGCTCTTTGTACTGTCTGCCAATTTGAATGTCTTCCGGAGTGTAGCCGGTTTCAAAACCCGGTGCTTGGCGTTGAAAGATAGCAGGCGCGATCGCTACATAGCCTTCCTTGGCAATTCGTTCTGTTACCTCCCGGATGTGAGCATTCACTCCAAAAATTTCCTGCAACACCACAATGCCTGGAAAAGGCCCCTCCCCTTCCGGCATTGCCAGGTAAGCCGCAATTTCTAGATCGCCATTGGCAATTTTGAGGTGTTTTGTCCGAATCTTGCTCTCTGTCATGATAATTCTTCTGTATCCTCTGCCGTTTTTTTAGCAGATAGTGCTACTATTTTGTCTACCAGCAAATTACCCTATTTTTTACAGGAATAAAGTATTTAAAAGTTCATGACAGTGCTGCACAAATTATCGCATTCTTTTATCAAGAAAATTTATATAAATCAAACCATAACTTTTTTGTTTAAAATATTCCAATTTTTAAATAATTTGTAATGCTAGCTAGTTTTATTGTGTAGTTTTGTGCGGCTATTGAAGAGTTGCTGACTGTCGAGAAAAGGGATTTTTGGTTAAATGAGTCAAGAACGATAGCTGTTTTTTGTAATCATTAAAAACTCAAAAATTATCAAGGACTAAGGGAAGGAGTTCGACCTTGGCAGACTGGAGAGAAAAAGAAAAACCGACCGGATTATTCACTCGGCAACTTACCTTCATCGCTATCGTTACCTTAACAGCGCTTATCGTCAATAAAATCATCGAGCCGTCACCTCAACCTTCCCCTCAACATCAGTTTGCGATAGAGGTTCGTCAGGACAAGCCGGAAGCTCAACAACTCCCCAGCGTCAAACCCGAAAATTCGCCACCGAGGGAAATAATACCGCCAGCGAGTAGCGCGATCGCTGACACGGCAGAGGCTTCTCCATCGCCAAGTGTATGGGCGATCGCACCATCTATCCCAGTTCAGCAGACACTCCCCATTGTCGAAGCGGAAAATTCGCCCAGTGAAACAACGCCTTGGGCGATCGCTCTCTCACCCGCAGCCGAAAAAACCTTCCCAGTGCCTACCGAGTATCGGGGAAAAACCATTTATCAGGTAAAGCCGAAGAATCAGAAAAAAGTCATCGCCCTCACCTTTGATGATGGCCCTTGGGGGGAAACGACATTGCAAGTGCTGGACATCCTCAAGAAAAACGACATCAAAGCCACATTTTTTTGGGTAGGAGAGCAACTGCAAAGTTATCCAGCCGTAGCGCGACGAGTGGTTGCTGAAGGTCACGCCATTGGCAACCATACCTGGCATCACTCCTATCGTCAGATGGACGAGGCTACGGCGGCAAAGGAAATAGATGATACAGCCGCACTCATCTACAAGACAACCGGAGTCACAACCGCTTACTTCCGCCCTCCCGGCGGCAACTTGCAAAATGGGTTAGCGGCTTACGCCCAAAAGAACAACTACGCCGTGATGATGTGGTCGATTAACTCAGCGGACAGTCGCCGCCACCGCCTCACCGCGCCCAAATTGGTCACAAACATTCTCAAGAGTGCTTTCCCCGGTTCTATTGTGCTGATGCATGATGGTGGCGGCAACCATTCGACAACGGTTCAAGCTTTACCCCAGATCGTTGAAAAACTCAAAAAGCAGGGATATCAGTTTGTCACCTTGCCGGAACTACTAAAGAGGCAAGAGACAACAGACGCTACTGATTCCGTTTCTAGCGGGGAAGCAGAAACACAGATTCCCCCTCGATTAGAGGAATTTCCGCACTCCCCCGGAGAACAACCCGAACAGTATTTCCCTGGCTGAGAGCGTTTTAGACTTTTTTGGAGTTTAGATGCTGGCTTGTAGAAGACTTGCAGCAAGTAGCGCTAAGAGCGTATGTGCTGATGCGATCGCGTCTCTATTAGATAGAGCAAGTGAGAAGGAGGCAGAATCTTGAAAAACCAGAGCGATAACTCAGCTTCTGTAGCGCATTATGCTATTAAAGAATTGCCCTTCTCACAGCTTCATGAGAATCAGAGTCCTTGGAGGCTCGTAAATGGTTCAGTTTCATATTCAACCAGACAGTGAAATTCCAGCGTCAAAACAGCTATTTGACCAAATGCAGTTTGCGATCGCCTCGCGACAGTTTCCCCCAGGTCATCGATTGCCCAGCACTCGGCAGCTAGCAATGCAGACAGGTCTGCACCGGAATACCATTAGCAAGGTGTACCGGCAGCTAGAAGACACTGGATTAGTAGAATCCCAAGCTGGATCGGGAATTTATGTCAAAGCCCAAGGAAACGAGGGCGGCACTGGACATAGCGGCCCCATACACGAACAATATCCCCATGCCTACAAGCTGGTGCAGCACAGCCTGGATGAACTGCTCAACCAAGGTTGCACCCTCAACCAAGCCAGAGAACTATTTCTAGCAGAAGTTGACTGGCGCTTACGCTGTAGTGCGCGAGTGCTGGTCACGGTTCCGTCACGAGACATCGGTGCTGGGGAATTGATGGTTCAGGAACTGGAAAAATCTTTAGGGATACCCGTACAGTTGGTGCCGATGGAGGAACTCAGTAAAATACTCGATCAAACCCACTCCGGCACCGTGGTGACTAGCCGCTATTTTATTGGGGATGCGGAAGCGATCGCTGCCCCACGAGCGGTGCGCGTCATCCCCGTCGATATTTACGACTACGCTCAAGAACTCCAGCTGGTTCAACGCCTGCCTAAAGACAGCTGTATGGGTCTGGTGAGTCTCAGCTCAGGCATTCTCGGAGTTGCAGAAATTCTTATCCACAGTCTGCGCGGGGATGATTTACTGGTGATGACAGCTCAGGTAAAAGACACCTACAAACTCAACGCGATCGTTCGCAGCGCCCAAACGATTGTTAGCGATCGCGCCAGTTTTGCCACCGTCAAAGCGGCAGTCAGCGCCGCCCGTGAAGACATTATTCGTCCTCCGGAGCTATTATGTAGCGAAAATTATATTGGCACCAAGTCAATTAACTTGCTCAAGCGCGAACTCGGTTTAGGTTGACAATTTTGGATTTTGGATTTCAACGATCGGATTTCGACGCTCAGACAGTCTAGCTCATCCCATTTGGCAGCCTAAAGTGCCGATTCAGGTGGGATTACCCACCTGCACCCTTCGGTTCAGGCTGAACTTTTGGACGATCCAGATGCTCTAGGGTCTTCATCAGAGATTCAAGTTTTTCACTCAGAAACCCCTTCTAAAATTGGCAATTCTCGGCTGAAAAATCGGCAAGAAGCAATCGGAGCAAAGATGACGATTTAGATGAAACCTTCGATGGGTTTAAAAGATGCCATTGAGAAACACCGTGCTGCTAAAGCTTTCCAACCCGATCCCATTCCAGACTTTCGTTTGGAAGAAATCTTTACTTTAGGGATACACGCGCCATCCGGTTAAAATTTACAGTCTTGGCTTGTAAAATCACTCCACACGTATATGTTTGCTGTCTGCTACTCTTAGGCGATGCCGCCGATGAACCAATCAAACATAATAAGGGGCGCTTTGGTATAGATCGGGTTTACTATAGCGACAGTTATGGTGATTTCCGTCTATAGACTTATGCAGAAGTTTTCAAAAAGCCCCTCCGGGTGATTGGCATAACCTGCAATTAAGGGTATATTTACACCTCAAGAACAGCCGGCTCCTTTTGCTTAGCGATCGCGTCCGGACGGCTAGCTGCAACTGGCAACTGTTGCGATAGTAATCGGGAACAATTTTGCTCTAACGCCTTCTTAATTTTTTTTAAATCAAAGGCGTTTTCCCCAAACCGTTGCCAAAACTGGCAATTCTTAAGCCAGAATCTGTAAAGATATCCTGACAGCTAAAACAAACTTTTGTGCGGAACTCTAACTCCTGATGCTATGACTGCTGTGCCCCTTCCTCGCCAGCCATCTCCCTTACCTGACGGCGGTACCACCGCCGAAACGACGCCTGTTTTCGCGCTCAAAGAACTGGTGGCGCGTTTGCATCGAGAACAGCGCAAGATTCAAGACTTGCTCTCGTCGTTAGGGTTTGCCCTGCGTAGCTTCAATAACTTGAATCAGTTTTTGGAGTTGATTCCGCTGATGGCAACGCGGGTCACAGATGCCGATGGCGGCATTCTCATCCGGTTTTTGCCGAATGGTCAGGTGCGGCTAGAACGCCTGCACTGTCAGGAAGGTCAATCTTGTCAGGATATTCGCAAGGCGCTTAACGCCGCAACCCGTCAGGCGAGTAATCCCTCGACAACGGCAGAGGGGGTCGCTACACCGCCATCATTGGATTCTCAACTGAGCCGGTTTTTGGGGCCAGACATTCAGGTATTTGGCACTCCGATTCTGGTGAAAAATACAGAGCGGGGACGTCTTTATGTGTTCAGCCGCGATCCCAAATATATTTGGACAGACACCCGGCAGAAGTTGGTGCGCTTAGTTGCCGATCAAACAGCAGTTGCGATCGCAAACGATGAACTTACCGTCGAACTACGCCAAAAAGAACGCCTAGATAAAGAATTAGAAATTGGTGCCGATATCCAGCTGCGCCTACTACCGCGACAATGTCCGAATATTTATGGAGTCGAACTAGCGGCAAAGTGCCAAACGGCTAGTCGCGTCGGCGGAGATTACTATGATTTTATTCCCGCCAATTATGACCAGCTGCGCCCCCAAACAGACAGCGATTCGGAAGTGGAAACTGCCCGAAGAGGATCGGTTCCGTGGAGCCTGGTAATCGGGGATGTCATGGGCAAAGGCGTCCCCGCGGGTCTAATCATGACGATGACGCGGGGGATGCTGCGAGCCGAAGTGCTAAACAGGCACTCACCGGCGAAGATCCTGCAACATTTAAACCGGGTAATGTATGCCGATTTGGAAAACTCCCATCGGTTTGTCACCCTGTTTTATTCCGAATACGATCCGCAAACCCGGATTCTGTCTTACAGTAATGCCGCCCACCATCCTCCCTTGTTATGGCAGGCATCAACCCGTTCCATCAAGCGCTTGGATACCTGGGGAATGCTGATTGGTCTGGATGCCGATTCCCAGTATGAAGATGCCCAAGTCCAGCTGTATCCTGGGGACACGATTATTTATTACACCGATGGTTTTACCGATGCGGCAAATCAAAATGGCGATCGCTTTGACGAAGAAAAGCTGAGCCGCACCTTCCAGTGGGCTTGCCAGCATTGCAACAGCACCCAAGCGATTTTAGATTACCTATTTGAGCAAGTACAGCAGTTTATCGGTCCATCCAGCCGGAACGGAGATGATATGACGCTAGTGGTGATGCAGGTCAAAAGTTAATCGGTAATGAGTCATTGGTCATTTCCTATACCCATGACTCATTACCCATCACTGACTCCCCCACTAGCAAAGACATCAGCTTTGTGTTAATACAATCTGAACGGATGCGCGAGCAACCTTTGCCAACATCTCTCTTTGTTGTGAGGAAATCAGAGTCATGGTGCTTAATGAAATGCACGAAATAATCGGTTGGTTGCCCAACTTGACCCACGGTTACGATACGGTATCGCTTTGGTTTTCGCACTCGCCGGTCAATTGGCCCGTCTTGGCGCAAGAAATCAGAGACCCAAAAGTGTTAGACCAGATGCAGAATGCCTTTAACTACTTCATTAAATCAGGGCAAGTCTGGGCGCTGTTAATCGGGCTGTTTTTTGGCTACCTGATTCGAGGGATTACGGCTTAGTGGATAGCGTTTGAAGGTTTAATAAAGTTAAAGGTTGAAGGTTGAAAGTTGAATGTTTGGATACAGCTTGCTCGTCCTGAAATTTGCTAAAGAGTAAGATGCTTGCCTTTGCAAGCTACAACCTTCTCGACGAGCCAACTTTCAACCTGCTCGCCTTTCAAGCTGCTCGCCTTTGAATCTGTTAATCCAACGTTACCAAGAAGCTCGTGACTCAACAAAAAACTTGGAGCCAACGGTTTGAATCGGCGTTGCATCCTGCGATCGCTCGCTTCAACGCTAGTATCGGCTTCGACATCGAACTCATCGAATACGACCTCACCGGCTCGATTGCCCATGCCAAAATGCTCGCTCACACCGGCATTATTTCAGAGTCGGAGGCACAACAGCTAGTCGCAGGCTTAGAACAAATCCGCCAAGAATACCGAGAAGGAAACTTCAATCCAGGGATAGATGCAGAAGACGTTCATTTTGCGGTGGAGCGTAGGCTGACAGAAATTACCGGAGATGTCGGTAAAAAATTGCACACGGCGCGATCGCGCAACGATCAAGTAGGCACCGACACCCGCCTCTACTTGCGAGATCAAATTTCCCAAATTCGCAGCCAGTTGCGCGAATTTCAGGGAGTTCTCATCAACCTTGCCCAGAATCACGTCGAAACCCTGATTCCCGGCTATACGCACCTACAACGCGCCCAGCCAGTCTCTTTAGCTCACCACCTCCTCGCCTACTTTCAAATGCTAGAACGGGACTGGGAGCGCCTAGGAGAAGTATATCAGCGCGTCAATATCTCACCTTTGGGGAGTGGCGCACTTGCCGGAACCACTTTTCCCATCGATCGGCACTACACTGCCAAACTACTGAACTTCGATGGGGTGTATGCCAACAGCATGGATGGTGTGAGCGATCGCGACTTTGCGATTGAATTTCTCTGTAGCGCCAGCCTGATCATGGTTCACCTCAGCCGTCTATCGGAAGAAGTCATCCTCTGGTCATCGCAAGAATTTGGCTTTGTCACCCTCAAAGATAGCTGCGCCACCGGCTCCAGCATCATGCCCCAAAAGAAAAACCCCGACGTGCCTGAACTCGTGCGGGGCAAAACAGGTCGTGTTTTCGGGCATCTGCAAGGAATGCTAGTGCTGATGAAAGGGCTACCTTTGGCTTACAACAAAGACTTACAAGACGACAAAGAAAGCCTATTTGACAGTGTAAAGACCGTTAAAGGCTGCCTAGAAGCAATGACCATTTTGTTTCGCGAAGGGCTAGAATTTCGTACCGCTCGCCTTGCAGAAGCCGTCGCGGAAGATTTCTCCAACGCGACCGATGTTGCTGATTACCTAGCAGCGCGGGGTGTCCCCTTCCGGGAAGCTTACAATCTCGTGGGTAAGGTTGTAAAAACTTCCCTCGCTGCCGGTAAACTTCTCAAGGATTTGAGCTTGGAAGAATGGAAGGAATTGCACCCAGCTTTTGAGCCAGACATCTATGAAGCCATCTCTCCAAGACAAGTAGTTGCCGCTCGTAACAGCTACGGCGGTACCGGATTCGAGCAAGTGAGACAAGCGATTCAAGCTGCTCAGTCTCGGCTGAGTGGTTAGGACTGAGTAATTAGGACTGAGGACTGAGTAGTTAGGGCTGAGGGCTAAATAGGGGATTTCTCAATTTCGCAAAAGAGTTAGTAGCTGAGGAAAAATATTTTTTTTCCTCAGTCCTCAATCCTCAGCCCTCAACCCTCAGAACCGAGCAATGGCTAACCCATCGCGCCGCCCATTGCTCCCATTCCTCCTCCCATCTTGTCTTCATCCTCCTCATTGGTTCTCTCTCCGGGCGATCTTTGACGCCGGAATTTAGAGAACCGACCCGTAGTTTGACGTTTACGAAACTTGCGGGCGTATGCTTGATTACGCTGCGCCTTTTCTTTCTTAGGGTTACGGCGCTTCGCCATGTTCACCTCTTTGATATACGACTAAAAAATGGTGCCTTTGGGTTTTCCCCTGCACCTGATGCTTGTTAGTGTTGTCAGTCACACCCAAGGCTTGGAAAAACAGTTGCTAGAATCTGCCAATCTACCGCGATCTCCCTCTTTTCGAGGGTTCTCCTTCGGTCTGGCTTGGTTGATCTGCATCTGACGCCCCATCCATTTTGCACCATCCAGCACCGAAATAGCTGTCTTTTTTTGCGGAGCTTCTACCCTCTCTACGAAAGCAAAGCCCCGCACTTTGCCTGTCTTCTGGTCGCTTGGTATCGCCACACTTTTGGCTGAACCAGATGCAGAGACTTGTTTAAGGTCTTCTGGAGTAACCTGCGAAGACAGACTTTCGATGTAAATAGTCATCCAACAATATCCATCCGAACAGTTGATTCAGATGAAAGCCGAGAGAGGAGAGCGACCTAGAAGCGCAAAATTAAAGCGTCTCTAGCAACTTCTCAGAACCTACTCTTGTCCAAGCGAATCTAGACAGACAGTGTGTTGCTCTCCCAGAGCATTTTTTGGCGCTGGAAGCCTCTGCCTTCAAACCTGTGGAAGAAACACCGAAACAGGCTAGCCTAAAAACGGCGGGTCGCTGACTGACGTGACCGAACTTGCATCTGTAACGTATATCATAACAGCCTGTCAGTAGCCTACTAAAAAGCGCTGACTTGCTGCGGTTGAAAACATCCCAATGTCCCTAAAACTCAGCGATACTGCTTCTTTGCTGGGTAAAATTGCCAGCCGTAACCGCAGCAAAAAGCTAAAAAATTCCGCACCAAGCAATTGATACGCCTTCAGCGCCGCACATGAATGCGATCGGCTCGGATGGTAACATTGAGAAGATTTATCTTCAGGTGACTGAATCTCAAAAAGCGGAAATTCTCGCAGATTTAAAATTTTAATTTGTAGAGGTGGATGAATAAGCAATTCTGGCATCCCCAGAACTATGCGGATTCAGCCCTTGGGGAAACCCTCCTTTTGCAAAGTTTTAAATTTTATCTGGAATCGGAGAACTTCCTGCTCATCAATTGACTCTAAAAGTAAAAGTTCCTTTCTGCGTTGAAGTAAAGCTTCTTTTGCCTATGCGTCGGTCATGGCGATTTATACAAACAGTGCTAGGGATTATTTTCCGCCATCCCATTATCGGCACAACTATCATCCCGATTTTGCCAGATGGTCGAATTGTGTTCATTCGACGCGGAGACACAGGTGAATGGGGTTTTCCTGGCGGTATTGTTGATTGGGGTGAGGACATTCCGACATCAGCGCGGCGGGAGTTGGCGGAAGAAACTGGACTGGAGTTAGTAAAAATTCGCCGGTTAGTGGGAGTTTATTCTTCGCCAGACCGCGATCCCAGAATTCATTCGATTTGTGTAGCGCTAGAAGCGGAAGTGCAGGGAGAAATGCAGGTTCGGGATACGCTGGAAATTATGGAAGTCAAAGCTTTCTCTGTGGCATCCTTGCCTCAAGGGAAACTCTGCCATGACCACGACCAGCAGTTGCAGGACTACTTGAACGGCTTGACAACCCTCGCATAAGCAGGATTTTCGATTTTGGATGAGTCAATCCATCGTCAATCTAAAATCTAAAATCTAAAAATCTAAAATCTAGGATGACTCTACCGTTACGCAATTCTCGAATTAAGCTGTCTCAAGGACAAATCTTCTGGCGCGAAGTTGGTCAAGGGCCAGTTTTGGTTTTTTTACACGGATCGGCTCACGATAGCAGTCAATGGCTAGCTGTCATCGATTGTTTGAGTCGGGATTACCACTGCTTTGCCCCGGATTTACTCGGCTTTGGTGACTCCGAACGCCCGGATGTTCACTACTCAATTGAGTTGGAGATGGAATGTCTTGCTGAATTGTTAGAAGCATTGAATCAGCGAGAAGTTTTTTTAATTGGTCACTCGCTGGGAGGGTGGATTGGGGCAAGTTTCGCGCTGAAATATTTGGAACAGGTGCGCGGATTAGTGCTGTTAGCTCCAATTGGGGTGGAAGCGGAGGGATTAAGAACCGAGCGATCGCGCCCCTCTCTATTTACATCTCTATTTAAGCGGCTGTCTAAGGTGGTATCCTCCGGGTGGCAATCGCTCATAGATGCGATCGCTCGTGTCTCCAATAATCGCCTGTTTCCCCGCAAGCAGACTGGGCAAAAGAAGCGGCGACAAGAACAGCCGGTGCAGTTTCCCACTACCGACAAGCTATTATTTCAACGCCGCCGCGCCGAAATTCAAGCAGAATTATTGAAAGAAAGACTGGAGTGGCTGAAAGTCCCCGTTATGATTTTGCAAGGCGATCGCGACAGTCGTTCTAGAATTGCCGAAAGTCAAGCCTACGCGGACTTAACTCCATCAGCTCAGTTGGAAATTATTAGCTTTGCGGGAAACGATCTACCCGAAGCGTTGCCAGATGTCGTGGCTCAGTATATTCGAGATTTCGTTAGTAAGCATTAGGGGCGCATAGGCTGTGCGCTTGTAGTGGAGTTAATAAAAGAACCTCACCCCCCAACCCCTCTCCGCAAGCGGAGAGGGGAGCCGGAGCCGCAGGTGGAGGCGGGGTAAGGTTTTTCTCAATTGTGGAGAATCAAGCGGATTTGATGCGAGTCGCTTTATTAAGGACTAAGAACTAAGGACGACTGACCGCATTCCCATAAATATCAGATTCGGGTCGCTAATTATCTGACTGGCTATTTCAGGAAACTGGATTTGGAGATAAGCAAATAAAGTAGCGCGATCGCCTCCCGTCAAAATCACCCGACTACCTGGAAATTTCTGCCACCAAGCCTGGATAAAGTCTCTGATTCCAGCCAAGACAGTGTAGATAACGCCACTCTGAATCGCCTCCGGTGTGTTTACAGCAAAACGCGGCGGCATTTCCTGGGGCAATTCTATCGGTGGTAACGCAGCAGTTCTTTGGGTTAGAGACTGTAGCTGTAACCTTAACCCAGGCAAAATCGCCCCACCCACTAGCCGATGGTTGACATCTGCACTCGTAAATGTCAAAGCAGTTCCGGCGTCAATCACCAGCACTGGGAAACCCCAAACTTCAGCAGCACCCAATACTGCTAAAGCTCGGTCAATTCCCAACGTCGGATAAAGTCCCTGAAGAGGCAACTGCTCTAAAGTAATGACGCGGATATCTGGGTAACATTGCCAAAGTGCCGTTTGCTCCGGTACAACGGAAGCCAGATAAATAGGCAAAGCGCGATCGCGATACCCAAATCCATCACCAACCTCCTTCTGAACAGCTTCCAACTGCCTAATTAAACTCGACGGCAAAATTTGTCTCCATTCACCCCCACCCCAAGGCTGGTTTAGCTGTTCCACCACAGATGCTGGTAGATATTGCGTATCCCAGGCATCGCAAAACGTTTTGCCCTTAAACCAAGCCCAGTGCAACCGCGAATTCCCTACCATCAAAGCTATCCAGAAGTTTTCTCTAAGCTTGATAGCTTGCCAAATTGCCTTTGCCCGTTTTCTGCGCCTGCGCCGATTTGGCACTTTTAAAACTCTTAACTCACTCATAGGTTTTTTAATAAATCTTTACAAGAGACTCGTGGCAGAATGAAAGAAGAAAAAATACCTAATGGGTTGCAACAGAAGGAGACCAGAGATGGTAGCGCTCACCGACCGAACCCAAAAACGCCTCACCATGCAGACTGGCGAAATCGCCCCTGACACGACAACGATTCGCTCGCTCGACTGGGATCGCGATCGCTTCGACATTGAATTTGGGCTGCAAAACGGCACCACCTATAATTCCTTCATCATTCGGGGTGAGCAGACGGCTTTAGTGGATACCTCCCATGAAAAGTTCCGCCAGCTATATCTGGATGCATTACATGGACTCATCGACCCAAAAGAAATTGATTACCTGATTATCAGCCACACCGAGCCAGACCACAGCGGATTAGTCAAAGACATCTTGAAACTGGCTCCTCAGGTAACGGTGGTTGGGTCAAAAGTCGCAATCCAGTTTATCGAAGATTTTGTGCATCAGCCGTTTGAGCGGCGAATTGTCAAAAATGGCGACAAGTTAGATTTAGGCAACGGACACGAATTGGAATTCGTGATTGCTCCCAACTTGCACTGGCCCGACACGATTTTCACCTTCGACCACAAAACCCAAATCCTGTATACCTGCGACGCCTTTGGCTTGCACTATTGCTCGGATAGCACCTTCGATGAAGATTTAGCCGCCATCGAAGCCGATTATCGCTTTTACTACGAATGTCTGATGGCTCCGAATGCTCGTTCAGTGCTATCTGCACTGAAACGGATGGGAGAACTACCAGAAGTACACACCATCGCCACTGGACACGGCCCGCTGCTACGCCACAACGTTGTGGAACTGACGGGACGCTATCGCCAGTGGAGTCAAGCGCAAACCAAGGGAGAGACGACTGTAGCAGTATTTTACGTCTCCGATTACGGATATAGCGATCGCCTTTCCCAATCCCTCGCTAAAGGCATCACCAAAACAGGCGTCGCCGTCGAGACACTCGACCTAAAATCCGCCGATCCGCAGGAAGTGCAAGAACTGGTAGGGCGTTCATCTGGGTTAGTCATTGCCACACCCCCAGCCGCCTCTGCCGCCGCCCAAGCTGCGATTGGCACCGTTTTAGCCGCTGCTAAGGAAAAACAAGTAGTCGGGATTCTGGAGTCCTACGGAGGAGATGACGAACCCGTCGATCCGCTGGTGAGTAAATTTAGAGAGTTAGGGCTGACAGTCGCATTTCCAGCAATTCGGATTAAAGATACACCCGGAGAAGCCACCTATCAGTTGTGTGAAGAAGCGGGTACAGACTTAGGACAATTGCTCACCCGCGATCGCAACATCAAACAGATTAAATCTCTTGATGCCGAATTAGAAAAAGCCCTGGGACGCATCAGCGGTGGATTGTACATCATCACTGCCAAAAAAGGCGAAGTCAAAGGTGCCATGTTAGCTTCCTGGGTGGCACAAGCCAGCTTCCAACCCCTAGGATTCACAATCGCTGTCGCAAAAGACCGGGCTATTGAGTCCATGATGCAAGTAGGCGATCGCTTTGTCCTCAATGTCTTAGAAGAAGGAAATTATCAAAATTTGATGCGGCACTTTTTAAAACGATTCCCCCCTGGCGCGGATCGATTTGCCGGGATCAAATCTCAGCCTGCGGAGAATGGTTCCCCGATTCTGACGGAAGCCCTCGCATACATGGAGTGTGAAGTCTCTAGCCGCATGGAATGCAGCGATCATTGGATAGTTTACAGCACCGTTCAATCCGGTCGCGTCTCCAAACCCGACGCCCTCACAGCGGTTCACCATCGCAAGATCGGAAATTATTATTAACGCTCTTGATGCGCCAAGGTTAGCGCTCTCGGTACGCAAAGAAGCAGCTTTAACTTTGCGTATGAGAGTGTACCTTTGCGTTTAAAAAAATTACCGTTTTAACTTATGATGACAGCCACAAAACCCCGCGATGTTCAGGTTCTCCCGATTGGTGCAGATACAACTGTGTTGCGATCGCGCACTTGGGACAGACTTAAGTTTGAAATCGAATATGCTCTACAACGGGGCACAACGGCGAATTCTTATGTGATTCAAGCGGATAAAACAGCGCTCATCGATCCGCCGGGAGAATCATTTACAGGCATTTTTCTTTCCGCTTTACAGCAGCGATTTGACTTAAAAAAGCTGGATTACGTGATTTTAGGACACGTCAACCCCAACCGAGTTTTTACGCTGAATGCTTTACTAAAACTGGCTCCTCAAATTACTTTTGTTTGCTCGAATCCAGGGTCAATTCTGCTGCGAAATCTTTTTGAAAGCACTTTCCCGGAAACTTTACAAGAACACAATCTACAAATTGCCGTAATGCGGGGGGAAGAAACCCTCGATTTAGGCAAAGGTCATCACTTACAATTTATCCCCACGCCCAGTCCCCGTTGGCCTGACGCCCTTTGCACCCACGACTCCCTAACCGAAATTTTGTATACGGATAAGCTTTTCGGGGCGCACGTTTGTGGCGATCAGGTGTTTGATGAAGGGTGGACGGTGTTTAGCGAAGATCGGCGCTACTATTACGATTGTCTGATGGCTCCCCACGCTCGGCAAGTCGAAACAGCGCTAGACAAACTCACACAGGATTTGCCAGCCAGACTCTATGGGACGGGTCATGGCCCCTTGGTGCGCTACAGTCTAATTCCGCTGACGCAAGCTTACCGTCAATGGAACCAGCAGCAAAGGGCAACTGAAACAAGCGTGGCGCTGCTCTATGCTTCAGCTTATGGAAATACGGCAACCTTGGCGCAAGCGATCGCTAGTGGTATTACCAAAGCAGGCGTTGCTGTCGAATCAATTAACTGCGAATTTGCCGAACCCTCGGAAATTCAAGAAGCTGTAGAAAAATCAGATGGGTTTATCATGGGTTCTCCTACCCTCGGCGGTCATGCTCCCACGCCGATTCAAACTGCCTTGGGCATTGTCCTATCCAACGCGAGCAAAGGCAAGCTGGCGGGTGTTTTTGGTTCTTATGGCTGGAGTGGGGAAGCGATCGATCTACTAGAAGGCAAGTTAAAAGATGCTGGATATCGCTTTGGCTTCGACCCGATTCGAGTCAAATTTAAACCCACCGAGGTGACGCTGAAATATTGCGAAGAAGCCGGGACAGACTTCGCCCAAGCGTTGAAAAAAGCTAAAAAAGCCAAAATGGCTCGACAACAGTTAAGCGTGCAACCGATTTCACCTTCGCAATCTGCCAGGATCGAACAAGCGGTAGGGCATCTGGTTGGCTCTCTTTCCGTTGTAACAACGAAACAAGGCGAACTCAGCGGGGCGATGTTGGCTTCTTGGGTGTCTCAGGCAACTTTTAATCCCCCCGGTTTAACCATTGCTGTCGCCAAGGATCGAGCGATTGAATCGCTGATGCATTCTGGCGGAAAATTTGTTTTAAATATTTTGGGAGAAGGCAAGCACATCGGCTTGATGAAGCATTTTCTCAAACCTTTTGGTCCCGGTGAAGACCGATTTGCGGGTGTCGCTACGCAAGACGCCCAAAATGGTTGTCCGATTCTCACCGATGCCCTTGCTTATCTGGAATGTACTGCCCGCAACCGGATGGAATGTGGCGATCACTGGTTGGTCTACGCTGTGGTGGAAAATGGCAAGGTGTTACAGCAGGAAGGCGTCACCGCCGTTCATCACCGAAAATCGGGTAGCCATTATTAAATAACGCCCAGTGCATAACGCCCAGTGCAACTTTTTCTGAGCAACCGATTTATCAGGAGTTTGGAGAGGGAAATCTCACTCGAATGAGTGGGGAAGACATCCCGAAAGTTGCACAACGTTTTAACTAATAATTAATTGGGCATTGCTATTGTGCTGTAAGTTGTTAGCGTGGAAGATAGCGATCGCTCTGTTTGGATCTACTAACTCAGTATTTTTTCAAGGAGACATCATCGCTGGTGTTTACGGCTCCCGTCCTAGCGATCGCCAAAGCATACTACTAGACCCGAAAAGCTTGAAGGGTTGAAATGGCGCTATTTGAGACTGCCCAAACCAACTTTCGACACAGGCTAACTCGTGCGATCGCGTTGCCGTTGATTTTGATGCTAGCGCTCTCCGGCATCTTATTTTTGCAGCTCAACCACCTACTTTCGGTAACGCGGTGGGTTGACCACACCAATCGAGTTATTGCCCAAGCGAACTATACTCAGAGATTGCTATTAGATATGGAAACCGGGATTCGCGGGTATCTGATCACCGGCAATCCGGCTTTTTTAGCGCCTTACCGACAGTCAAGTTTGTTAATCAATCCGGCTTTTAATGACTTGCGTTCTTTAATTTCGGACAACCCGCGACAAACTCAGCGTCTCAAAGAGTTGCGGGCAATTTATGAACAGTGGAATCGATATGCCCCCTCCCAGATCGCTCGCAAGCAGCGCAGTAGCGATTATCAATTCTCTGTGCTTAACACTCGTAGACAGCTAATGGACGCGATGCGGAGTCAGCTTGCCTCGTTCATCGAAACCGAGGAGGTTCTGCGGGATGTTCGCACCGACACCGCTCAAAAAACAACCCAACTGACAATCGGCAGCACTCTCGGCTTAACCATTGGGTTGGGAAGCCTGCTGGCATTGTTCACCAACCGTCAGTTGATGGCAGTAGCAAAAACCTACAAACACGCCCTCGCGATCGCCCAAGAGCAAACAAACGCGCTGCGTCGATCTGCCCAGCGGTTGGAAGCATTGCATGAGATCGACCAGGCGATTCTGGCAGCACATTCACGGGCAGCACTTGTCCGCGCGGCATTGTCCCGGATGCGGCGCTTAGTGCCCTGCCAGCAGGCTTTTGTGGTGTTGTTTAACTTTGAAACTGGCGTTGCCCAAGTGATAGCCGGAAGTGTCAACGGAGATTTGTGGTTCAAAGAAGGCGCTACGCTTCCCATTGACGAGTTTGTGCCTGGATTTGTCTTAGAGCAACAGAGAACCTATTCTCTAGAGAACGCGGCACTCAATCGTTGTCCGCCTGCCATGAAGCGAATGGGGGAAGGGCAAAGCAGCTGCATGACTGTACCCCTGCGGGTCGAAGAAAATCTGCTCGGCGAACTGATTCTAAGTGCCACGGAACCGGCAACGTTTAATCCGGAACACCAAGAGATTGCCACTGAGGTTGCCAACCAACTTGCGATCGCAATGCAGCAAGCTGAGTTACGAGAACAGCTCGAACAGAACAATGCACAACTAGAGCAGCGCGTTAGCGATCGCACTGTCCAATTGCAGGAAGCAAATGCTGAATTAGAAGCGTTTGCCTATTCCGTTTCTCACGACCTCCGTGCGCCATTGCGTGCTATGCAGGGTTTCAGTCACGCTTTGTTAGAAGACTATAGCGACTCCTTAGATGCCATCGGGCAAGATTATGCCCAGCGCATTATTACGGCTTCTCAGCGCATGGATACCTTAATCCAGGATCTGCTCGACTATAGTCGCCTCAGCCGCACGGAGATCCGTCTCCAGCCGATTTCCCTAGAAACTTTGGTGGTGGAAGTCCTCGCTCAACTAGAGCCAGAACTGCGGCAAAAACAAGTCCAAGTGACAGTAGAACCACTGCTGCCTCAAATCGTCGGGCATCGCACCACCTTGATTCAAGTCTTGACAAATTTGCTAAATAATGCAATAAAATTTATCGCTCCTGGAGTCCAACCGCAGGTGCGAGTATGGGCAGAAGTTAGGGAGAGAGGGGAAGCCGAGAAACAGGGTATTGTAGAGACAAGAGTAGAGACAAGAGTAGAGACAAGAGCGATCGCATCTAGAGCCGAAGAGCCAGAGAGTAATCAACCTTCAGCAAGTTCCCAATTTTGGGTACGCTTGTGGATAGAAGACAACGGCATCGGCATTGCTCCAGAACATCAACAACGCATTTTTCGCGTCTTCGAGCGCCTACACGGAATTGAAAGTTACCCCGGCACCGGCATTGGGTTGGCAATTGTGCGGAAAGGGTTAGAACGCATGGGAGGTCATGCCGGAGTCGAGTCGCAAGCTAATCAGGGAAGCAGATTTTGGATAGACCTGCCCAAGGCTAGAGACGAATGTTGAACGTGTCTAACTATACTATTTTGCTGGTGGAAGACGACTCCAATGACATTTTCCTGATCCAGCGAGCTTTTCGGAAAGCTAACCTGCTTAACCCATTGCAAGTGGTGGAAAATGGGGAGGCAGCCGTGTTTTACCTTGCGGGCGAACCGCCTTACACCGATCGCGATCGCTACCCCCTACCCGTTTTGATCCTGCTAGACCTGAAACTCCCTCGCAAGTCGGGTCTTGAGGTGCTGGAATGGTTACGGCAGCAGCCAGACCTGAAGCGCCTGCCGGTTGTTGTTCTAACTTCCTCCGAGGAAAATCGTGACATCAACCAAGCCTATGACCTGGGAGCCAACTCTTACTTGGTTAAACCAGTTGCTTTTGAAGCGTTGCTGGATATGGTGAAAACACTGAATTCATATTGGCTCATTTTCAACCAGAAGCCAAAATTAGAGGAGAGTTGAAAGTTGGAAAGACTTTGAAAGCTGAAAGCTTAAATCTTCAACCCTTTCAACCTTCCAACTAAATAGCGGATATGAGCCAGACCTTACGTATTTTACTGATCGATGACAACCCTGATGACCGCCTTCTAGCAGCTCGTCAGCTCAGCCGAGCCTTTTCCGATCTCCAAATTCAGGAGATTGCAGAAATCAATGGCTTAAACCAGGCGCTGGCGGCAGATGGCTTCGATGCCGTTGTCACTGACTATCAACTGCGCTGGAGTGATGGTCTACAGGTGTTGCGTGCCGTTAAAGATCGGTATCCTGACTGCCCCGTGGTGATGTTTACCAATACAGGCAGCGAAGAGATTGCTGTAGAAGCGATGAAGGCGGGGCTGTCCGACTACGTTCTGAAGTTGCCCAAATATTACAACCGTCTGCCCGCTGCGGTGCAGTTAGCCTTAGAACGAGCCGAAACTCAGCGAAGAGCCGCTCGTCTGGAAGCGCATCGGCAAGCTTTGAGCGAGGTATCGCGAGCTTTTGCTGAGAAAATTCCGGAATTTCAAGCAGTTCTAGAACTGGTCAGTCAGCAAATAGCTCAGCGACTGGGAAATCTGTGCGTAGTTCGCATCCTATCAGATGATGGAAAGTACCTCAACCCGGTAGCAATTTATCATCCAAACCCAGAAGCCCTCGCCTGCTTGCAAGAAACCCTCGCCACGGAGGCACACCGCGTTGATGAGGGTTTGACGGGTCGGGTCTTTAAAACGGGCGAGACGCTACTGATTCCAGTCGTGTCGCCAGAGGAGATACAACCTTTGCGCGAGTCAAAGTATTTGCCCTACTTAGAGCGCTTTGGGATGTACAGCATTTTGATCGCACCCTTAGAGGTACGAGGTCGGCGGATTGGGACTTTATTCGTTTCGCGCGATCGCCCCGGATATTCCTATACTCGTGATGACCAATTCTTTCTGCAAGACCTCGCGGAGCGGGCTGCTTTGGCAATTGACAATGCCCGACTCTACCGGGAAGCACAGGAGGTAAATCGCCTCAAGGACGAGTTCCTTGCCACCCTGTCTCACGAACTCCGCACTCCCCTGAACTCTATCCTCGGATGGGCAACACTACTCCGCACTCAGAAGCTAGATCCCTCTGTTATCTCTCGCGCCCTTGAGAGTATTGAGCGCAACGCCAAGGCGCAGGTAAAACTCACCGATGAAATTTTAGATGTCTCGCGGATTATTCGGGGCAAGCTGCACCTGAATATTCGCTCGATCGAGCTGATACCTATCATTGATGAAGCGATTAATATCTTGCGTCCGGCAGCGGATGCCAAGGGGATTCGAGTCAAGGCGGTACTAGACCGCTCAGTCGGCTTGGTCGCTGCCGATCCAGATCGCTTGCAGCAAGTCGTTTGGAATCTACTCTCCAACGCCATCAAGTTCACATCAGAAGGCGGGCAAATTGAGGTGCGGCTGGAGAGGGTTGAAGGAAAACTTCAAGAAAAAGTTGAAGTGCAACCCACGAACTCTCCACCTAATAACCCGCAACCTTCAACTTTCTTTGCCCAAATCCAAATTAGCGATACAGGCATGGGCATTAGCCCCGACTTTCTGCCCTATGCGTTTGACCGCTTTCGTCAAGCTGATGCGAGTATCACGCGATCGCATGGAGGATTAGGACTTGGATTAGCGATTGTGCGTCACTTGGTGGAATTGCACGGTGGCACTGTTCGTGCTGCTAGTCTCGGAATCGGGCAGGGAGCAACGTTTACAGTGCTTCTACCACTTTTTGATAAAAGTCGAGAAACCGAGGGGCAGGAGCGCCGGGGGGCAGAGGAGCCGGGGAGCGGGGAAGCTAAGGAGAAGGTAGCACAAGCACCTCAACTCCTGAGCGGATTGCAGGTTCTAGTTGTGGATGATGATACGGATACACGCGAATTGATCGCCCTCGTGCTTGAAGAGTCTGGGGCGAAAGTGAAAGCGATCGCATCCGTAGCCGAGGCGTTAGAAGTCCTTCGTAGCTGGCAGCCCGATTTGCTGGTGAGTGATATTGGAATGCCAGAGGAAGATGGCTACGCCCTCATCGGCAAGGTGAGAACTCTGGAAGAAAAAACCGGAAAACAAATTCCAGCCCTAGCGCTGACCGCATACGCTAGGGAGGAAGACAAAAACCGCGCCCTGAAGGCAGGGTTTCAAATGTATCAGTCTAAGCCCGTCGAGCCTGATGATTTAGTGGCGGCGGTGGCACTTCTGGCTGGGTGTGCAGGCTAAGTCTAGCTAAGGCGCTTTTCTAGATATTGACCGATCATTTGCTGTTCTCCGGCACGGGAGATGATCGTTTGCCGGGTGCGGTAGCTTCGACCAATCAGTTTTAATTCTTCTTCAAATGAAGAGTCTCTGTACTCTGTCCGCAAGCACAAAGTTTTGGGATTGGGGAAATAATACTCAGCCGTGACGGGTTTCGGAGTGGCAAAGCCGCGATCGCGATAGAGTGTGGTTCCTAATGCGCCAAATAGTGTCGAACCTTTGGACTCTTTGCGGTTTGTGACTGAGTTTGTGCTGTTCCACTCTACATAGGAACCACAAATCAGCGCTGCTGGATCTTCCAGTTGGTGTAACTCTGCCAAGTGTAGCAATTCCGAGCTTCCCTGTTCCAGAAACCGGACGGTAATCAGACTCACCATCTCCTTGGTTTCTCCATCCGGCAGCGTATAGTAGCGTCTTTCAGAGTGCCATTTGCCCTCTGATTCCTGAAAAAACGCTGCAATTAAAGATTCTTCATTGGTTTGGGCAAGTTGTCTTAGTGTTGTCACCAGTACCAGTCCTCATATGAATTGAAAATAAAGTTCTTGCAAGCGTCAATTTTTGCTTGGTAGCTATGGGACTTATCACCCTTTTATTTGACCTTTATGCAAGCAATCTGATGAACGGTTGTGCAAGTCGCGGTTTCTAGTGACACCCGATCTGGGTACAGTTGAGCGCCACTATATCGGGTCAGCTATCTGGCACTTAGCTGACGTACCACCTTGGCTAGAGTGGTAAGCCTGCCAAAATGCAAGTTACTGTTAACAATCTTAATAATAATAGATGATAGCTAAAAATACTTACTAGCGGCTCTGTCATCCGGAAGAATCTTAGAACCGTCTATCCCATAAGGGCACGACGAAAGGTGGAAAAGCTTTCGAGAGAGATGATCGCGGTTTTCAGTTGAGTGTAATACTTTGAACCTCACCCCCAACCCCTCTCCGTTCACGGAGAGGGGAGAACAGGGAACCCCTCCTCGTTTATGGGGAGGAGAATATGGAACCTCACCCCCAGCCCCTCTCCGTTCACGGAGAGGGGAGAATATTAAACCCCTCTTCGTTGACGGCGCGACACTAGCGGCAGCAAGGCGGGGCAGGCAGCGAGGAGAATCGGGAATATTAAACCCCTCCTCGTTTACGGGGAGGGGCAGGGGTGGGGTTAAAATGTACGGCATCCAATCGAGAATAGCTATCTAGCAATCTATATTTGAGTTGTGAGCCAAGCGATCGCGGACATTCGCCTCAGATGTCGTCCACTGGACGATCGCTTGGGTTAAGCCGTCTAGAGTGTATTCAGGGGCTTCTACATCCACTCGCCCCAGCAGAGAAAGACAGGTTTTAGAAGTTTGAGGGCCAATCGAGGCGATACAGACACCTTGTAAGGGCAATTTATCGATTTCACCGACTAATTGACCAAAAAATTGCACGGTTTTAGAACTTGCAAAAGTAATCACATCCACTGCTTGTCGCTGGAGGGCATCTAAGGCAGCGGGTGCGATCGCTTTCGGGCACTGAGATTGATAAGCCGCCACTTCGATTACTTCTGCACCTTGGGCGGTTAATTCCTTCACCAAGACTTCTCTTCCGCCCGTTTCCACTCTGGGAAACAGAATTTTCTTGCCTTCTAACGGTTCTGGAAAGTATTCAACTAGCGAATCTGCGACAAAATTTGGGGGGATAAAATCGGGTTGTAAGCCTTGCTGCTTGAGACTTTGGGCGGTTTTCTTCCCGACAACAGCAATTTTTACCCCGGCTAAGGCACGGGCATCTTGATTTTGCGCTTCCAGCCGTTCAAAAAAGTAATCAACCCCGTTGCTGGAAGTGAGAATTAACCAGTCGAAATCCGATAAATGCGCGATCGCACGATCCAATTCTTCCCAACTGGAAGGAGGAGTAATTTCCAGCGTCGGCATCTCAATCACCGTCGCACCTTCTTCTTGGAGGCGCAAGCAAAACTCACCCGATTGTCCTGCGGCGCGTGTCACCAGGATAGTTTTCCCAGCTAGCGGTTGGGAAGAGTTTTGAGTCGTTAGAGACGAGGTTTTCTGAGAACTGTGGCTTCCCATAGGTATGTCTGATAAACTCACCCCTGCGGATTGGGTTGAAGATGCTGATGATTGTACGGGCGGATTTAGGCGTCGATCTGAGACGACTGGTGCATCTGGCGATCGCAAGTATTCTCTCAAACCGACGACTTCCCCAATGGTAATGACGCTGGGAGAGAGAGATTCACCCCTAGTTTGCTCAACGATAGTGCCCAGCGTAGCTGTCCAGACTTGTTGTTGAGGCGTTCCCGCCCAACGAATCGCGGCGACGGGAGTAGAAAGCGATCGCCCATATCGATGCAACTGATAGACAATTTCACCGAGATTGCGCCCACCCATCAAGATTACCAGCGTTTCCATCCGCGCCAGCGCCTCCCAGTCCAAAACATCTGGCTCATGGGCAGTAATCACCGTGAAACCTCGGCTCATCACCGGATCTGTTAGCGGAATCCCCGCCAGCAACGGTGCTGCCAGTGCTGAAGAAATCCCCGGTACGACTTCAAAAGGACACCCAGCGGCAATTAATGCCTGAATTTCTGAAGTAGAACGCCCGAAAATGAACGGATCGCCACTTTTTAGCCGCACGACTTGCTTTCCCTGCTGACAGTGTTCTACCAGCAGTTGGTTAATTTCAGCTTGCGGTGTGCTGGGTTGTCCACCGCGTTTGCCCACATCCAACTTCAGGCAACTGTCAGGCACCAACTCTAACAACTGGGCATCTACGAGGGCGTCGTAGACTAACACCTCTGCCTCAACCAGCAGATGTTGTGCCTTGACGGTGAGGTAAGCAACATCTCCCGGTCCCGCCCCCACCAGATATACTTTTCCGGTACGCTCAGTCATGATTTGGCTGCGCTCAAATGAATTTGAAGCTTATTTCGGGATGTCCATTTCTTGGATGAGTTGATCGAGTTGTTGTTGCTCGGTTGTACCCGCTTTATATAAGTTTCTAGCTTTTTGAAGAATTGCGATCGCTTCCTCGATTTTGTCTTGTTTAATCAGCGTGTCTCCCAACCTTAAATAAGCATCGACATTTTTGGGCGATCGCTCAATCAATTCCCGATATATCGGCGTTGCCTCGTCAATCTTATCTTGCGCCATTAGCGCATTTCCCAACAGCAATCGCGCCATGTCATTGGTGCGGTGCCGCTGAATCACTTGGCGAAAAGCTGCCTCTGCACCTGCATAGTCTTTTTGTTTATAAAGTGCCACCCCTTTTTTAAAAAAGTTTGAAGCGACGAATGTCTTACCCAAGAAAAAAACCAGGAGAGTCAGACTAATGCCGACGACAGCGACAGCCAGAAAATAAGTTAGTTGAGATGTTTCTGTTTCCACCCTTGGTAGCCCTCCGGTATTTGTGGCACCCCTTTCCTTAAGCTTACCCTGATGAGGGTTTTAACCTTTCTTATGCTAAAAGACAGGCAGCGGGGAAAATCAGATATTCCAAGAAAAAGAGTTTCCAAATAAATTGGTAAAAAGAGGCGATCGCGCTCTTATCCTGCAAATCTACACTTCTACTTCGCCACCACAGCAACAAGAGTGCGAATACATGAGTAATTATTACAAATGTGGAATTAACGGCACTTAGGGATAATATCCCAGCCACAATCATGCCCAGGTAGCAGACCGTAATCACCCAAAGAGAGAGATTAAAGACGGCTGGCTTACCGAGTTGAATCGTAAACGTGTTGATGTTGTACTGCTTATCTCCTTCCATATCGGGGATGTCTTTAAAGATAGCGATCGCAAACGTAAACACCAACACAAACATCGTCAGCGCCCAGACTGATGCCGGAATTTCTTGACTTTTTTGCAATACCCAATTGAAGTGTAAAAACAGCCCTAAATTGACAATGACTCCGCGCACAGTGAAAATGCACAGCGCTGCCCAAAAGGGAAATCGTTTTAACCGAATCGGCGGCAGAGAATAGGCTGTGCCAATGGCTAAACTAACCCCCACCGTGAACAGTAAATATCGTCCCAGAAGAAGCGCCAACAGCAGCGCCACACTTCCACTAATGGCGACAATAATTTGAGCTTGCGCCCTAGAAAATTCACCAGCAGCGATGGGCAAATGGGGTTTGTTAATTTTGTCAATTTCCACATCTTCGAGCTGATTTAGCCCAACAATGTAAACATTTCCGCCCAGACAGGCAATCCATGCACCCAAAAACTGTTCGACGCTGGTGACGCCCCCGGAAGCTGTTGCAAGTGCGATCGCGTACAACGCCATCACGCTCAGGCTGGTGCCAATAATCGTATGAGGGCGGGAGAACTTCCATAAGGCGTAGAGCCAGGAACCAGTACGCCGCACCGGGTGGGACTCAGAAGGACTGGTTTTGGGAAGGGAAGACTTTTCAGGAGAAATCTGGCTCATGCGTGCCTGAATGAATACTCAGGCTTGATTTTAAGCAATTTTTGTTCCCAAACGTTATTTCTTAGTCGCACAGAGCAATCCGAATCGAATTAGTCCTTGCTCATAGCCCCGGCTCATTAATCCCAGTGAAAGCGCAGCTTGAATCGTTGTCCAGCCGGAGAAAAGCAAACCCAGAACGGCTCTGGGATCGAGCGTCGAATCAATCACAATATCCCAAAATGGTGCAACAGCTTTTGACCAATCTGCCGTGCGAATATTCTCGAAGGAAACTTTGCGAGCCAGCGTTTCATATTCTGGCAGCGAAATCACGTAAGGCAAAGCATACACGCGGTAGATTTCCGCCAGATGTTTCCGCTCATCATCTGTCAGCTGTCCATCTGCGCCCCCGACAGGACGATGACACCACGTTGCCATGAGAAAAGTTCCCCCCGGCTTTAGCACCCGGTAGCACTCCTGCAAGAACTTCTGCTTATTGGGCATATGTTCGCCACTTTCGAGCGACCATACAAAGTCAAAGGAATCGTCAGCGAAGGGCATATTCAGGGCGTCTGCCACCTGGAACGATGTGCGATCGCTTAATCCAGCAATGGCTGCCCGTTCTTTGGCTCTAGTCGCCTGGACGGGACTCAGGGTGATTCCCGTTGCTGCTGCGTTAAATTTTTGCGCCAAGTAAAGAGAACTGCCGCCAATCCCGCAGCCGACATCGAGGATATTTGCGGGGGTGGTCAAGCCTTCCCCGACCTGCACCTCACCCCACTTAAGCAATTCTTCAATTAAGTCAATCTGCGCTTGCCGCCGGTCTTTTTTCAGCGTACCATCAGCACCATAGTATCCGTGGTGCATATGTTCGCCCCAAATCCGTTCCCACAGACCGGATGAAGCGTCGTAGAACTGCTGAATTTGCTGATAAAGAGTTGAAGTCATGAAATTTTCAGGCGGTGTTGCTGAAAATTAGCCTACCAGAACTCGGAAAGCAGTAAGCTCTAAAAATACTTTTCCTGATAGACCCCTAGACCATGACTGTTGCCCGAACTATTTGCTTGGGATTTCTTGCCCTCGTCACTTTGGGAACGATTTTACTGATGCTGCCGTTTTCAACCAGTGACGGCAGTTGGAGCAATCCGATAATCGCGCTATTTACTGCCACGTCTGCGGTCTGCGTAACTGGTTTATCGGTGGTCGATGTGGGGAAATTTTATTCGTTTTGGGGACAATTGTTCCTTGTCTTGCTGGTTCAGGTAGGCGGATTGGGCTACATGACGGCAACGACGTGCCTGTTGCTGTTGCTAGGACGCAAGTTTGGACTGCGAGACAAGATAGCGATTCAACAATCGCTCGACAAGCCAGGATTAGCTGGTGTGGTGGACTTGGTACGCTCAATCATTGCCACGACGCTGATTATTGAAATTACTGGCATCTTTTTACTGATGCTGGTGTTTGTACCCGACTACGGGTTGGATCGCGGTCTTTGGCTATCGATTTTTCATAGTGTGAATGCTTTTAATAATGCAGGCTTTGGCTTGTTTTCAGATAATTTGATGCAATATGTGCGATCGCCTTTGCTCAACCTGATTGTCACTGCCTTGATTATTTTGGGTGGGATTGGCTATGAAGTGATTATGGAAGCGTATTTATGGACGCGCGATCGCTTATCCAAAAGTCAAGCTTGTGTAGTCTTTTCTCTCAACTTTAAGATTGCTACCACGACCACTCTCTTTCTCCTCATCCTGGGAACAATTCTCTTTTTGTTTACAGAATTCAACAATCCACAAACCTTTGGCCCACTTAGTTTCCCTGAGAAGCTTATGGCGGCTTGGTTTCAATCGGTAACACCTCGAACGGCTGGTTTTAATACCATTGATATCGGGAAATTGACCGAAGCGTCTCTTTTTATTACCGTTGCCTTAATGTTTATTGGGACAAATCCTGGTAGTACCGGCGGCGGAATTAAAACCACGACGACAAGGGTTTTACTGAGTTCTACTTTTTCAGCATTACAAGGGAAGGAAGAAGTAGTTTCTTACCAGCGCCAAATCCCGAAGGCGCTAATTGTGAAAGCGACTGGGGTGACAGTTGGTTCGCTTCTGGTGGTCATTGGTTCCACCACTTTAATTGCGATAAGCGATCCACAATTGGCGTTTATCCAAATTTTATTGGAGGTTGTTTCAGCCTTCGCTACTGTTGGACTTTCTACTGGGATTACAGCGAGCATTTCAGTTTTCGCCAAACTGGTATTGATTGCCACCATGTACATCGGTCGGGTGGGAGTTTTGCTCCTGATGTCAGCGATTCTGGGAAATCCCAGTCCCAGCATTATCCGCTATCCGGAGGAGAATTTGTTGGTCGGATAGCGATCGCATTCCCGATGCTTGATAAGCTAGAACCTGAGTAATCTTTAAGCTTTTTGTCAGTTGTTTGTGACCCAATTGCAGCTTGTAGATTAAAAGGTTGAAAGTTAAAAGGTCGGTTTAAACCGACAATTGTTTTCGACGAATGATCCCTAACTCAATGAGTCAGTTCGGAGTTTATTTGTGAACTTATCATCTTTAAACTTTTTTCGCAGTCTCAGCACTAATACCAAGAATCAATTCGCAGTCATTGGGTTAGGTCGTTTTGGTCGTGGCGTCTGCTCGACCTTACACCATCTGGGCTACGAAGTGCTGGGTATTGACGCCGAGGAAAAGAGAGTCGCCCAAGTTTTGACCGATCAAATCGCTTCCCATGCCTTGCAGCTGGACTCGACTGAACCCGCTGCGCTTAAAGAGGGAGGAATTTTTGATTTTGATACGGTCATTGTGGCGATTGGGAATTATCTCGAAGCTAGCGTGGTAACGACCCTGAATCTGAAGGAAGGCGGGGTGACTCATGTGGTAGCAAAAGCATCCTCGGAAATCCATATGAAACTCCTGACAAAAGTCGGGGCAGATCATGTGGTATTTCCAGAGCATGAAATGGGGTGTACGTTAGCGCGATCGCTGACTAAACCAGCTATTTTAGATCGATTTGATCTGGACGTTGATAACAGTATTGTAGAAATTATTATTCCAGACGATTTTCACGGCAAAACCATCTCTGAACTACAACTTCGCAGCCGCTATGGTTTAAATCTGCTAGCAGTCAGTCACAATGGCAAGTTTGAAATTAATCCCAATCCCAACCATCGACTCTATAAGGGAGCCGCAATGGTTGTGATTGGTTCCAACAAAGACATTAATCGCCTACCCATTTAAGAAATTAAAAATTAAAAATTAATCAAGATATTTTTTTAATTTTTAATTTTTAATTTTTAATTCAAGAAGCGCCTAGCTGCTGTAGGAACTGGTTAATCTGGTCAATTTTGTCTGCATTCCCCTGCTGATTGAATAGCGTTTTAGCTTGGAAAAGAAAGGGGATTGCCTCTTCGCGTCGTCCAGTTTGTTGCAGCGTTACTCCCAAGTTAAAAAATGCATCTGCCAGAGTGGAATTGAGGATAATCGCTTCTTGGTAATTCGCGATCGCTTCCGCCAGCAGACCTTGCCGTTGCAGAGCCACGCCCAGATTATAAAGAGTCACGGCATCATTTGGGTTGAGGCGCTTGGCTTCCCTCAATGCCGCAGCTGCATCTTTGACCTGGTTCTCCTTTAACAGCATTGCTCCCAATTGTTGATAAGCGTCGCCATCATTGGGATTGAGACGCACCGCCTGCTTGAATCGATTGGCTGCCGCTTTGGAGTTGCCTTGCTGAACAAAAATTAAACCCATCTGGTACTGAGCCTCTGCCAAGTTCGGATTCTTAGAAGCCGCTGCATTCAGGGCGTTAATTGCTTGTGTCGGCTGATTTTGCTGCGCGTAAAGTAACCCCAGTTGATATTGAGCATCGGCAAGCGTTGGGTCAAGTTCAACTGCTTTTTGAAACTGAGCCATCGCGGCTTCATTTTGATTTTGGTTGACTAACAGCAGTCCCAGATTATAGTAAGCGACTGCATATTTCGGGTCATTCTGAATCGCCTGCTGATAGGCAGCGATCGCTTCTTGTGTTTGACCTTTTGCCTCCATTGCCAAGCCCACATTATAGTAAGCATCTGCCAACTTGGGATTTAAACTTAGCGCTCGTTCATACGCAGTCAGTGCGGCGTCGGGTTGCCCTTGCTTATATAAAGCAACTCCCAAATTGTAGTAAGCTTCTCCCAAATTGGGGTCGAGACGAAGCGCTTGCAGGTACTCATTCGTTGCCTTCTCAAGCTGTCCTTGCTCGGCTAGAGAATTCCCCAACAGATAATAAGCCATCGCAATGCTGGAATCGAATTCAAGCGCTTTGCGAAGAGCTAGCTCTGCCCCTCGATAGTCTCCGCGATTATACCGCGTCACTCCTTGTTGGAAGTAAGTCGCTGCCTCAAAATCTTGAGTGTATAGACCTTCGACCATCTGCTTAGTGAGTACGGGCGACTCAAAAGAGGTTGTCTTTTGTCGCCCAGTCCGCGATTCACCAGCAAAGGCAGTGCTGGCAGTCGTCAAACCAAGACCGATCAAAGCAGCCGCAAGGAGATAAATTCGTTTGTGGTTTTTAAGCATATCTAGAACCCCGCACCACTCGCTATTTAGGAAAAAGGTAATTGGGAAGGTAATTAGTTGTCAGTTGCAATTTACCACTGACCAGCGATGATTGACATTCCTCATTACCTTAACTTGTCCCATCGTCATCTGATTGTGGCTTCCGGCAAGATTAGCATCGCGTCCCCAAAAGAATAGAAGCGATACCGATGCTTTGTCGCCACTTGGTACAATTCCAGCAACCGCTGACGCCCGATTAAAGCACCCACCAACATCAGCAAACTCGAACGGGGTAAGTGGAAATTGGTAATTAACCCGTCCACTACCCGCCACTGGTAGCCGGGATAGATAAATAACTCCGTCTTGCCCCTAAAGGGGTGTAATTCCCCACTCGCAGCAGCTGACTCAAGCGATCGCACCACCGTTGTCCCCACGGCAATAATCCGACCCCCCCTCGCCTTGGTTTCCCGAATTTGTTCCACCGTAGACTGGGGGACTTCTACCCACTCCCTATGCATTTTGTGGGTGGTAATATCCTCTACTTCCACTGGGCGAAACGTCCCGACCCCGACGTGCAGCGTCACCGAAGCCTGCTGAATGCCTCGTTCTTGCAAGCGCTGGAGTAACTCTGGGGTAAAGTGTAGCCCAGCCGTGGGAGCAGCGATCGCTCCTTGAGCCTGGGCATACACAGTTTGGTACTGTTCCGCCTGGGATTGGGAATCGGTAATGTAAGGAGGTAGCGGCACTTGACCATATTTCTCCAACAAATCTTCAAACCGACTCCCGGCTGGAACATCAAACTGCAACACCCGCCCCCCAGTCGCCTCATCCCTAGACAAAATCGTCGCACTCAATTGATTCGGGCTTGAGGCTGGGTTCAATTTTTCCTCAGCCCCCAGTTGCTGTGGTTCAAAGAATATCTGCGCCCCCGGTTGCAGACGTCGCCCTGGTTTCACCAAAGCTAGCCAGCAGTTGTTCTGCTGTTCCTCCAGCAGCAACAGCTCCACGGGGGCACCCGTAGATTTACGACCCCGGAGGCGGGCAGGGATGACACGAGTATTATTTAATACCAGTAAATCTCCGGACTGGAGGAAGTCGGGTAAATCCCGAAAAATGGCGTGGCTGGGATGATCTGGGGATACCACCAGCAAACGCGCACTATCCCTTGGCACAGATGGATTCTGGGCAATCAGTTCTGCCGGGAGTTCATAGTCATAACTGGCGATTAACCGATCGATATCTATATCATCCCCGCTGGGTGCTTCAGCTTGAAACCGTAAGGATTCGGGGCTGTCTATCTTTAATCTTCTTGCCCCACTAACGGCTTTTGACTCTCCCAACCGGGGATCGCTGATGTGACTGTCTTCGTTAAATTCTGTCATGCCGTTAGTTTACTGATAAGGAATCGATCAATTTAACTTTGCAGATTGGGTAAATACCCCCAGATAAGAACGGGGGCTTCTCCCCTATCGCAGACTATCTTACTCATGGAGAATGAGAGTTATAGAACCAGCACGACCTAGACACTAAGAACTTCTCATGGAATACGTCTACTTTCTGGCCAATGCCAGCCTGACACTACGGGTGGTTGAGTATTTACACACAATGCCCCAGTTGCCCGTTCGTTTAATGACGGTGATTCATCAGATTGATGGCTGGGTGATCAAGGTCAAAATGAGTAACCATCTAAACGCGCAGCAAGATGGTGACTTCCGGGCGTTCATGAACGAACTGGGTATTCCCTACGAACCGGCTATTCGCCTCCAGATGGCGCTTTGGAGTCTGGAAACTGGACAGTCCCCCATCGATGTGATGCGTCGCTACCAAGTCGCTGTGGTTTCTCATGGTAGTCCCGATCGGAGCGATATTGAAGCATTTCGCCAGCAGTTCACAAAAGGGCTGGGATATTGCCCGGAAACTCTAGCTTAATTAACTTAACGGCTCATCGAAAGCGGACTGAATATAGTCTTGTAGACTCAACTGATATTCTCCCACAGCTAAAATTCTAGGTTCTGGTAAAGAAATCAAAGGGAGCTTTTCAGGTTCTGGTAGCAGAACAGTATTGGTCTTAGGACGCTGACATCTGACCAAAGCGACATCAAACCGGCAAGGAAGATTTACTAAATCTGGACGCTCTGCCAAGAAAATCTCTGCTGTGCGCCAGAGTTTAGCTTGCTTTTGCGGTGTAATCGCTAGCATTCCATCCGCATCCCAATTTCCCCGGCTGCGAGTTTTGACCTCGACAAAGATTAAGCAAGAGGACAGGGTAATGGGGCAATGGGGAACGGGTGATGGGTAATGGGTAGTGGGAAACTCTTCCTCCCACGGTCTTCCTGTCTTTCTGTCTCCCCCTCCCTTACCTTCATCTGGGCGTTGTCGCGCAATTATATCAATTTCTCCCCAGCGGCAACGCCACCGGCGCTCAAGAATTTCCCAGGCTTGGGAAATCAACCATTGAGCAACTAGGTCTTCTCCTAAAACACCGATATCGGGATAATGAGATAGACGACGGTTTTCCATCAAATGGAACCAGCATGAAGTGTAGGCTAGATAATCGGATTTCGACAATTTTACTCGGTTTATTGCTTGTGGCGATCGCCATTGCCTCTTTTGGCGCGATCGCATCTCCCGCCTGGGCGAACGACTACAACAAAGAATTTTTGATTGGTGTAGATTTCTCCGGCAAAGAGCTGACCGACTCCAGCTTTACTAAAGCCAATCTCCGCAGTAGTAACCTGAGTCATACGAATTTGCGGGGTGTCAGTTTTTTTGGGGCTAATCTGGAAAGCGTCAATTTAGAAGGAGCCGATCTCAGAAACGCAACTCTGGACACAGCCCGCTTGACCAAAGCGAACTTAAAAAACGCGGTTTTGGAAGGGGCTTTTGCCTTTAACACGAAGTTTGAAGGTGCGATTATTGATGGAGCCGATTTTACAGATGTGCTGCTTCGTCGGGATGTGCAACAACAGTTGTGTAAAATAGCGTCGGGTACCAATCCCACTACTGGGCGCGAAACCCGCGAAACTTTGTTTTGTCCCTAATCCTTTTCAATCGGTTGTCACTTGGGGTTCAATACAAATCCTCCTAGGGACACGGGGCATTGCCCCGTGTTCGTAACGGAATTGTCTGCGCTCAAAAAGGGCTAATTAACCGTACTGTTCAGGCTGGCTGCATCAGCGATTTGATTCGGCGCAGATTGGCGCAGGCGATCGCCATACAGAGCCAGTGCATTGCCGCTAAGCAATAGTTCTAAATGCTCCCGGTCATAATCGGCAACAGTTGCAGCATCCTTGACACAGTCATGGAGTACCCCATCCCAGTGCCCATAATCTCCAGAGAAGCAAGCCAGATGCTTGCCAATTTCTCCCATCGCAATGTGAAGATAAGCAGGGCCTGGATCGTCTGATTCAAAGGAAGTAAAGATTTGACCCCGCTCAAAGTATTCCAACGGATCTCGATGGCGGAGATCGTAATGCTCATAAAGACTTGCATCCTCAATCTGAGACGGGTCATGCTGAGCATTCCACAGGAGATCGAAGAGATTTTTTGCCTGACTAATCAGATTGATATTGTTGTGAGTGCCTCTTTCCTGAATCATCAGCTTGGTGAATTCCATCAGGGAAGGACGATAGGGATGCTTGGGGTCAAAGTCACGGATGCGTTTTTCCCAATGCTCGTGGAAAGCATGGGCAAGATCCGGCACCCAACCACAACCGCCTTCTAAAAAGCCAACCCGCAGGGAGGGAAATTGCTCAAACGCCCCATCAAAAACCATTCTGGCTAAAGCCAATTGTTGCTGGTTCCGCTGCACAAAAATGTGCGTCAAGACAAAGGTTTCCACATGATCGGAAATCCCCCCCACCATGTAAGATCCCGGCCCTCCGTGAATGCCCAGACCAATATCCAAATCGGCGGCTGCTTGCAGGATAGGGCGGAAGTCAGGATGGCTAATCGCTTTACAGGTGCGGATATCGGGGAAAGCTTGAGGCGCTTTCGGATGGGGAATCGGTAGGTTTGGGGCAACGGCGACGCTAATCATGCCCAGTTCGTTGACGCAGCGGTGCATTTCAGCTACAGCGGCATCTACATCCTGTAGAGGCAATACACCAATCGGTTTGAGCCGGTTATCGTAACCCCGGCAGTCGTCGGCAATGTAGTTGTTGTAGGCACGGCACAGCGCGATCGCAAAGTCCTTATCCAATAAGCTGGAAAAGACTAAGTTGAGCGTGCCGTAGATTACCTGGATATCAATGCCTTCTTTATCCATGTGTTCAATCCGCACGCGATTGAACATTGCCCCCAAGGTTGTATCTGGATGCAGGTTGCGAAAGCCACC